>NZ_JBHXTQ010000022.1:0-93660 GCF_042677305.1 Kitasatospora sp. NPDC127121
CCGGTCGCCGGGTTGCCCGCCCGCCCCCCTCGGGGTGGGCCCGGGCCTCCGGCGTGTCCGGCGTTTGAGGCTTCAATCATCAGTGGAATTTTGCCATTGGCAAAGATTGCCTTATAACTAAGGCATGATCGAGGCCCGTCACCTGCGCGTCCTGCGTGCTGTCGCCCGCACCGGCTCCTTCTCCGCCGCCGCTCGCGAGCTGGGCTGTACGCAGCCCGCCATCAGCCAGCAGATGAAGGCCCTGGAGAAGTCGGTGGACACCCCGCTGGTGGTCCGCTGCGGCCGGGGCATGCAGCTCAGCGAGGCGGGGCGGGTGCTGCTCAAGCACGCCACCGGGATCCTGGCCGGGCTCTCCGCCGCCGAGGAGGAGATCGCCGCGATCGCCGGGCTGCGGGCCGGCCGGGTGCGACTGGTCTCCTTCCCGACCGCGAGCTCCACCCTGGTGCCGCCCGCGGTCGCCCGGCTGCGGGACAGCCATCCGGGGGTGCGCGTGTCGCTGGTCGAGGCGGAGCCGCCGGAGTCGCTGGCGATGCTGCGCGGCGGCGAGTGCGAGATCGCGCTGGCCTTCCGCTACCCGCAGTCCGACGGCGGCGCCGCGCTGCCGGCGCCCGCGCACGGGACGCCGCGCGAGGCGCGGGCCGAGGCCAACCTGGAGGCGCAGCAGCTGAGTGCCGGCTCCGACTGGTCCGATCTGGTGGTCACCCCGCTGCTGGACGACCCGCTGGTGGGCCTGCTGCCCGCCGCGCACCGGCTGGCGGGGCGCGGCAGGCCGGTGGAGCTGGCCGAGCTGGCGGGGGAGCAGTGGATCGCGGGCTGCCCGCAGTGCCGGGGGCACCTGGTGGAGCTGTGCGCGGCGGCGGGCTTCGAGCCCCGGATCGACTTCGCGACCGACGACTATCCGGCGGTGGTCGGCCTGGTGGCGGCCGGACTGGGGGTGGCGGTGCTGCCCCGGCTGGCGCTGCAGTCGGTGCGCCCGGACGGGGTGTCGACGGTGCCGGTGCGGACGGCCGCGGGGGCGCCGGCGGTGCGGCAGGTGGTCGCGCTGACCCTGCCGGATCTGGCCGAGGTGCCGGCCGTGGCGCTGATGCTGGAGCGGCTGGCGGGGTCGGCCGGGCGCTGACCTCTGGGGCCTGAGCGTTCTGGACCGGGCTTGAACAGCCCGAAACGCCGCGAGGAAACGTTTCTTCACGGCGCGCCGTGGAGGCGGGGTTAGCGCCGCGCGATCGCCGGCGGGGTCAGCGGGACCTCCACCAGCCGGTGCCGCGAACGCCCCAGCATCTCCTCGCGCTCGTCCTCGGTCATCCCGCCCCAGACGCCGTACGGCTCGCGGACCGCCAGCGCGTGCGCCGCGCACTCGGTGATCACCGGGCAGCGCATGCAGACCTCCTTGGCACTGGCCTCGCGCGAACTCCGCGCGGCCCCGCGTTCGCCCTCGGGGTGGAAGAAGAGCGAACTGTCCACGCCACGGCAGGCTGCGGAGAGCTGCCAGTCCCAGAGGTCCGCGTTGGGACCTGGGAGGCGGGAGAAATCTGCCATGGCTCATTCCCTTCAGAGGCTCGTCGGCCGTGGGCCGGCGCTCAGCGGGCTGCTGCTGGGCGGCGCGGCGGGCGTCGATGCACTGGTGTGGACACCTGGAAATATGACTTACGGCAACTCCATGGACAAGTCACCCACAGAGTGGCACAACAGTCAATGACCATACGAAAGCTATAAAAACGGGCAAAGTGGGCAAGGGGTTCGGCGGGCGCGGGCGTGGCATTCGGGTGGCCGACGGGCGCGCGACACTCCGCACCGGTGTGCGGGTCGTGCGCCCACCGCGCGCGAGCTGGGCAAAAGTGCGGCGTGTGCACCGCGATGCGGCTGATCGGTAATGGGTTGGCCACGTACAGTGGTGGAGATGGCCCCGAAGGCCGTAACTCATTCGAGTGACGGTCGTTGGAAGTGCGGAGGCGGTTAGCGGGCGCCGGACGTCGGGAACGATCGCGGGGAATTTGAGGCGATCAGCACGGACTCTGTCGCCGATCGGCCGTGTCGGAGAGGTTCGTACCAGCCAGGAGGCTCAACGTGACGCGGATCAGCTGCGGAGGACGACGGTCATGACTTCCGTTCTCGTTTGCGACGATTCCCCGCTCGCCCGCGAGGCGCTTCGCCGCGCGGTCGCGACCGTACCCGGTGTGGACCGGGTCACCACCGCGACGAACGGGGAGGAGGTCCTCCGCCGCTGGGTGGCCGACCGCTCCGATCTCGTTCTGATGGACGTCCGGATGCCCGGCCTCGGCGGGGTCGAGACGGTCCGGCGGCTGCTGTCCGCCGATCCGGGCGCGCGGATCATCATGCTCACCGTCGCCGAGGACCTCGACGGGGTCGCGCTCGCGGTGGCCGCGGGCGCCCGCGGGTACCTGCACAAGGACGCCTCGCGCGCCGAACTGCGGGCCACCGTCACCCAGGCCCTCGCCGACCCGACCTGGCGGCTCGCCCCGCGCCGGCTGCGCAGCCCCGACATGGGCGCGGCGCCCACGTTGACGGCGCGTGAGATCCAGGTGCTGGAGGGCATGAGCCACGGCCGCAGCAACGCCGAGATCGGCCGCGAGCTGTTCCTGTCCGAGGACACCGTCAAGACCCACGCCCGACGGCTGTTCAAGAAGCTCGGGGCCTCCGACCGCGCGCACGCGGTGGCGCTGGGTTTCCGCTGGGGCCTGGTCCGCTGACCGCCGGTGGCGCCGCCGGCTGCGGCGCGCCGCCGGCGGTTCCCGGGACGGACGCCGTCCGGGCGTGTGACGTTACGGTCCCGAGGTTGCACCATGGAGTAGTGGAGCACCTCGGGGACCAGCGGACAGGCACTGCGGCGAACCACACGGCCGCAGCACATTCGGCGGACGGCGCGAAGGACGGGACCACCGACGGCGGCGGGGCGGGAGGCGGCACGGTGCAGGAGGGGCCGGTGGTGCGCGGCGGCACGCCGTACGGCACCGCAGCGCATAACGTTCCGGTGCACAACTCCGGACGCGGTGCCGCGTTTTCCCGCGCGACCAGGCACCATGGACCGATGCGTGACGACGTCGCCGGTGCGGCCGGCCAGGCGGACCCGGTGGAGGCCGAGCCCTCCGGCCCGGGTGGCGATCCGTCGTACGCCGACCCCGGCGGCCCCGGCGCGGTGCCCGGCCCCGGTCGACCGCCGGTGCTCGGCGCGGGCGGCTCCCCGCTGGTGGGCGAGCTCGTCGCGGCCGCCGTCCGCGGTGAGGGCCCGGCCATCGACGCCCTGCTCGCCTACGTCCATCCGCTGGCGCTGCGCTACTGCCGCGGCCGGCTCGTGCGGCTGCCCGGCGGCGCCCGGCACCACGTGGACGACGTCGCGCAGGAGGTCTGCGTCGCGGTGCTGTGCGCGCTGCCCCGGTACAAGGACCAGGGGCGGCCGTTCGAGGCCTTCGTCTACGGCATCGCCGCACACAAGATCGCCGATCTGCAGCGGGCCGCGATGCGCGGGCCCGGCTCGACGGTCGTCCCGCAGGACGACCTGCCGGAGGTGCCGGACGAGGCGCTCGGCCCGGAGGAGCAGGCGCTGCTGAGCAGCGACGCGGCCTGGGCCAAGGAACTGCTCTCCAACCTGCCGGCCCGTCAGCGCGAACTGGTGCTGCTGCGGGTGGCCGCCGGGCTCTCGGCGGAGGAGACCGGCGAGGTGCTGGGGATGTCCCCGGGCGCCGTCCGGGTGGCGCAGCACCGGGCGCTCAGCCGGCTGCGGGCGCTCGCGGAGGAGTCCTCCTAGGTCCTGTCCGGCAAGATCCGCCGGTCAGGACCTGAGTCCTGACCGGCCGGAATGAGCCACGGGGGGCCGGTGTTGTCAAGGGCACACGAGGACACATTCGCCGTGCCAGTACCATGGGGTATCGGCGCCTGGGCGGGTTGCCAAAGTTTCGCGGGTGCGCGCGGGGTTCCCCTGGAGGTTCCTCCAAAACCACCCGGCTTCGGCGGTCTGCTGCGAGTGAGCGATGAACGCGCCCCACCCTCAGGGCGTGAGCGGAATAGGCCGGCCACGGAAGGTACCCCCCAAATGTCTTACAACGCCGCAGGCGTACCCGAGAAGTTCGCCATGCTCGGGCTCACGTTCGATGACGTCCTGCTGCTGCCCGGGGCTTCCGCGGTGCTGCCGAACCAGGTCGACACCTCCTCGCGGGTCTCCCGGAACGTGCGCGTCAACATCCCGCTGCTCTCCGCCGCGATGGACAAGGTCACCGAGGCGCGGATGGCGATCTCGATGGCCCGCCAGGGCGGCGTCGGCGTGCTGCACCGCAACCTGTCGGTCGAGGACCAGGCCAACCAGGTCGACCTGGTGAAGCGCTCCGAGTCCGGCATGGTCACCGACCCGATCACGGTCGGCCCGAACACCACGCTGGCCGAGGCCGACGCGCTGTGCGCCAAGTTCCGCATCTCCGGCGTGCCGATCGCGGACGAGGCCGGCAAGCTGCTCGGCATCGTCACCAACCGTGACATGGCCTTCGAGTCGGACCGCAGCCGCCAGGTCCGCGAGATCATGACCCCGATGCCGCTGATCACCGGCAAGGTCGGCATCTCCGGGGTGGACGCGATGGCGCTGCTGCGCCGCCACAAGATCGAGAAGCTGCCGCTGGTCGACGACGAGGGCCGGATCAAGGGCCTGATCACCGTCAAGGACTTCGTCAAGGCCGAGCAGTACCCGAACGCCGCCAAGGACGCCGAGGGTCGTCTGCTGGTCGGTGCCGCCGTCGGTGCCAGCGCCGAGGCGTTCGACCGGGCCCAGGCCCTGGTCGAGGCCGGTGCGGACTTCCTGGTCGTGGACACCTCGCACGGCCACAGCCACAACGCGCTGGCCTGGATCGGGAAGATCAAGTCGGCCGTCGGGATCGACGTGGTCGGCGGCAACGTGGCCACCCGTGACGGCGCCCAGGCGCTGATCGACGCCGGCGTGGACGGCGTCAAGGTCGGCGTCGGCCCCGGCTCCATCTGCACCACCCGCGTGGTCGCCGGCATCGGCGTCCCGCAGATCACCGCCATCTACGAGGCCGCGGTGGCCTGCCAGGCGGCCGGCGTGCCGGTCATCGGCGACGGCGGCCTGCAGTACTCCGGAGACATCGGCAAGGCGCTGGCCGCCGGCGCCGACACCGTGATGCTGGGCTCGCTGCTGGCCGGCTGCGAGGAGTCCCCGGGTGAGCTGATGTTCATCAACGGCAAGCAGTTCAAGTCCTACCGCGGTATGGGCTCGCTGGGCGCGATGCAGTCCCGCGGCCAGGGCCGCTCGTACTCCAAGGACCGCTACTTCCAGGCCGAGGTGGCCTCGGACGACAAGCTCGTCCCCGAGGGCATCGAGGGCCAGGTGCCCTACCGCGGCCCGCTGTCGGCCGTGCTGCACCAGCTGGTCGGCGGCCTGCGCCAGACCATGGGCTACGTCGGCGCCGCCACCATCGCCGAGATGGAGAGCAAGGGCCGCTTCGTCCGGATCACCTCGGCGGGCCTCAAGGAGAGCCACCCGCACGACATCCAGATGACCGTCGAGGCGCCGAACTACTCCAACCGCTGAGTCCGCGCTTCCCAAGGGCCCGTCGCCGCACCGCGGCGCCGGGCCCTTCGGCGCGCCCGGGGGCGGGGGCGGGCCGCCGGGGCGGGCCCCGCGCCCCGGAGGCGAGCGCGCGAGGCAACCGGGGTGCGGGATACTGGGGGCGGCCGGGGTGACCCGGCGGGCATGAGCAACAAACCAGAAGGGCTCGAAGTGACTGAGATCGAGATCGGGCGAGGCAAGCGCGGCCGACGGGCGTACTCCTTCGACGACATCGCCGTCGTCCCCAGCCGCCGTACCCGGGACCCGAAGGAGGTCTCGATCGCCTGGCAGATCGACGCCTACCGCTTCGAGCTGCCGTTCCTGGCCGCCCCGATGGACAGCGTGGTCTCGCCGCAGCAGGCCATCGCCATCGGCCGCCTCGGCGGCCTCGGCGTGCTGAACCTCGAAGGCCTCTGGACCCGCTACGAGGACCCGCAGCCGCTGCTCGACGAGATCGCCACGATCACCGACGAGGCCGCCGCGACCCGCCGCCTCCAGGAGATCTACGCCGCGCCGATCCGCGCCGAGCTGATCAAGCAGCGGATCCAGGAGGTCCGCGACTCCGGTGTGGTCACCGCCGCCGCGCTCTCGCCGCAGCGCACCGCCGAGTTCTCCAAGGCCGTCGTGGACGCCGGCGTCGACGTCTTCGTCATCCGCGGCACCACCGTCTCGGCCGAGCACGTGTCCAGCGGCGCGGAGCCGCTCAACCTCAAGCAGTTCATCTACGAGCTGGACGTCCCGGTGATCGTCGGCGGCTGCGCCACGTACACCGCGGCCCTGCACCTGATGCGCACCGGCGCGGCCGGCGTGCTGGTCGGCTTCGGCGGCGGCGCCGCCCACACCACCCGGGGCGTCCTCGGCATCCAGGTGCCGATGGCCACCGCCGTCGCCGACGTGGCCGCCGCCCGCCGGGACTACATGGACGAGTCCGGCGGCCGCTACGTGCACGTGATCGCGGACGGCGGCGTCGGCTACAGCGGTGACATCCCGAAGGCCGTCGCCTGCGGCGCCGACGCGGTGATGATCGGTGCCGCGCTGGCCCGCGCCACCGACGCGCCCGGCAAGGGCTTCCACTGGGGCATGGAGGCCGTCCACGAGGAGCTGCCGCGCGGCAAGCGGGTGGACCTCGGCACGGTCGGCACCACCGAGGAGATCCTGACCGGTCCCTCGCACACCCCCGACGGCACCATGAACCTGTTCGGCGCGCTGCGCCGCGCGATGGCCACCACCGGCTACACCGAGCTCAAGGAGTTCCAGCGGGTCGAGGTGACCGTCAACCCGGCGCTCAACCACCGCTGAGACGCGTCGTGGTGAAGGCCCCCGTCGGTTTCGCCGGCGGGGGCCTCGGGCTGTCCGGACCGGCGTCAGTTGCGGTTGGCGGTGCGGCGGGTGAGGAGGAAGCCGCCGACCAGGGCGATGCCGTAGAAGGCGAGGTCGAGCGCGCGCAGCTCGGCGCGCCAGTGCGCCAGGGCGTCGTGCGGCAGGCCGCGCGGGCCGGGGCCGGCCGCGTGCACCCGGCGGAGCTGGCCGGTCAGCTGGCCGAGCAGCAGCGCGCAGGCCGCGAGCAGCGCGCCGAGCAGCGGCAGCACCCGGCTGCGGCCGCCGAGCCGGCCGAGCGGTAAGGCGACCAGGGCGGCGAGGGCGATGGCCAGCCAGCCGAGGCTGTCCGCGGCCCGGGCCGGCGCGCAGCCGTAGGCCAGGCCGCCGAGCAGCATGGCGAGGACGGCGAGGGCGACCGCCAGGGCGGTGCGGCGGCGCGGGCCCGTCCGGTGGGAGCGGACGGTGGGGACGTATCCGGCCACCGGGACACCGGGCATACCGGGCGCGACGTAGCCCTCGGGGGAATCCAGGGTGGGTGTGACCGAGTAGTGCTGGGCGGTGCGCGGCCGGCCCGACTGGCCGTCAGCGCCCGGTGCGGGTGCGGTCATGGGCGTCGGATCCCCCCGGAAAGACGATGAGCTGCCGAACGGTAGCAGCGCCCCGGCCAGATCTTGGCGAGTTTTCGATCACAGATCGGGCACGGAGCGCCGCACCCGATCCGGTATGCCCCGGATCGGGTGCGGGGGTCGGGTGGTCCCGGCCCCCGGGGACAGGGGATGATGGAGACTTGGGCGTTCGGGCCTGAGGCCGGGCCGACACGCCGTCACCACGACCGCCAGCAGCACATGGGGGAACGTTCCGAATGACCCAGGCGCAGGGTTCCACCGGCCGCCTCCTGGCCGGCCGCTACCGGCTGAACGGCGTGCTCGGGCGCGGCGGCATGGGCACCGTCTGGCGCGCCGAGGACGAGATGCTGGGGCGGACCGTCGCGGTCAAGGAACTGCGGATGAACGCCAGCGTCGAGGAGGAGGAGAAGCACCGGCTGATCGTCCGGACGCTGCGCGAGGCCAAGGCCACCGCGCGGATCCGGCACAACTCGGCGGTCACCGTCTTCGACGTGGTCGACGAGGACGACCGGCCGTGGATCGTCATGGAGCTGGTCGAGTCCCGCTCGCTGGCCGACGTCATCCGGGAGGACGGGCCGCTGGCCCCCGCCCGGGCCGCCGAGATCGCGCTCGACGTGCTCGGCGTGCTGAGCGCCGCGCACGCGCTGGGCATCCTGCACCGGGACGTCAAGCCGTCCAACGTGCTGATCGGCGACGACGGCCGGGTCGTGCTCACCGACTTCGGCATCGCCAGCGTGGAGGGCGACGCCTCGGTCACCTCCACCGGCATGCTGGTCGGCGCCCCCTCGTACATATCCCCGGAGCGGGCCCGCGGGCAGAAGCCCGGGCCGCCGGCCGACCTGTGGTCGCTGGGCGGCACGCTGTACGCGATGGTCGAGGGCCGGCCGCCGTACGACCGGGGCTCGGCGCTGGCCACCCTGACCGCGGTGATGACCGAGGAGCTGACCGCCCCGGTGAACGCCGGGGCGCTGCAGCCGGTGATCGAGGGGCTGCTCGCCAAGGACCCGGCCGAGCGGCTGGACGCCTCGCAGACCCGGTCGATGCTGAAGCGGGTCGTCGCGGAGGCCACCTCGAAGGCCGAGTCGACCACCGTGCACGCGCTGCCGGTCGAGAGTCCGGCCGCCGCCGCGGAGCCCGAGGAGGCCCCGGCCGAGGCCGAGGAGGGCCGCAAGCGGTCCATCGGGGGGCTGCTGGGGACGGTCCGGGTGGGCAGCCGGGCCAAGGACGAGGAGCCCGCCGCCGTGGCGGAGCCCGTCGTGGAGCCGGTGCCCGAGCCCGCTTCGCCGTCCTCGGACGTGGCATCGGGCTCGGCGTCGGGTTCGGCTCCGGCGGCCGAGCCGATCCGGCCGGTGACCAGCGAGTGGACCCTGGGCGCCACGCAGGCGGCCGGCGCCGACCCGCGCAACGGACGGCGGCGGCTGGCCGTCGTCACCGTGGTGCTGGTCCTGCTGCTGATCGCCGGGGTGGTCGCGGTGCTCCAGGCCGTCGGCAACGGGGACGACTCGTCGGCGAACGGCGCGGGCGCCACCTCGTCGGTCTCGACCAGCTCCGAGGCCGGGCCGAGCGGGACCCCGGCCGCCTCCGTTCCGGCGGCGGAGCCGGAGCCGGGCACCGACAAGCCCGCCCCGGACAAGCCGGCCACCGACACACCGGCCCCCGACAAGCCGGCCGACACGCCCGGCCCCTCTGCGGCCAACCCGCCGGCCGCCGGCGCGCCCGCCACCACCCCCGCGCAGAGCCCGACCCCGCCGGGGGCCGCCGTCCCGGCCGGTTACCACGAGTACAAGGACCCGACCGGCTTCTCGGTCGTCCTGCCGGACTGGCTCCAGCCGGCCGGTTCGGAGGGCGTCCGCCGGATCTTCAAGGGCAACGGCAGTACCCTGACCATCGAGTGGACCACCACCCCCGGCCCCAGCGCCGTCGCCGACTGGCAGGACTCCGAGCCGGGCCTGCGTTCGAAGGTCACCAACTACCAGCGGGTCAACCTGGCCGCGATCAACTACCGGCAGTGGAGCAACGCGGCCGACTGGGAGTGGATCAGCGGCACACCGCGCACGCACTCGCTCAACCGGGGCTTCGTCACCGGGAACCCGGCCAAGTACGGCTACGCGATCTACTGGATCACCCCGGACGCGGACTGGGGTGCCCCGGCCAACTCCCAGGCCCGGGACACGGCCTTCGCCACCTTCCAGCCCGCGCCGTAGGGCGCTAGGCCTAGCCGATCAGGCGGGCCTTGGCCCGGGTGAACTCCTCGTCGGTGAGCGCGCCGGAGCCGTGCAGGGCGGCCAACCGCTCCAGCTGGCCGAGGAGTTGGTCGCCCGCGCCGAGTTCGGCGGGGGCGGTGTCGGCCGCCGGCCCGGCGGCCGACGCGACCTTGCGGGCGAGCCGGGCGGCCTCCCGGAGCTGCTCGGCGAATACGTCGGCCTTGGCCACGTCCTCGAACCGGTGCGAGCCGGTCAGTGCGACGATCGTGAGCACGTCGCCGTTGAGCTTGGTCCTGGCCACGGTCGCGTCCGTGACCGCCGTAAGCGGAACCGGGACCGGCGGTTTACCGTCCTTGAGAAAGAGCAGTCGGTGGGTGGTGAGAACGAGCACGCCCTTGCGGAAGTGGTCGGGATGGCGCCCGGCCGTCGAGGCGACCGGATTCTCGCCGTCGATGACGACCGCCTCCACCGTGCGCACGGCCTCGGCCTGATTGGCTTGGCTGTTGTTTCCCGCCACTTTGAAGGCGGTGTCGATCAGATCGGTCCAGTCCATGGGACCGAGCGTAAAGGAGCCGCTCAGTAGGCTGCTCGGCGAGCGAGAGGAACTGGCATGCGAGGCGGCCCGGAGCAGTTGCTGGCGGGGCGGTACCGGCTGACGGACCGTCCCGAACTCCTGCGGGCCCTGGCGGTGGACGACCGCACCGGGGAGTCCGTGCTGCTGCGCGCCCTGGAGCTGCCGGCGCTGCTGACCACCGGTCAGGACCTGGACGGTGAGGTGCCCGCGCACGCCGACCGGCTGGTCCGCCGGGTGGCGGCGGTCGGCTCGGCCGCGCCGACCGGGCACCCCCGGCTGCTGCGCGGGCTCGGTGCCTTCGTCGAGGGCGAACTGCTGTGGACGGTGGAGGAGCGGTCGGGCGCCATGACGCTGGCGGACCTGGCGGCGGTCGGACCGGTGCCGCCCTACCGGGCGGCGGAGCTGGCGGCGGACCTGGCCGGCGCGCTGCGGGCGCTGCACGAGGACGGACTCGTCCACGGCAACCTGACCGCCGAGTCCGTGCTGGTCTGCGAGGACGGCGCGGCGATGCTCGGCGGGCTGCTGTCCGGGGTGGCGCAGGAGGCGCTGGCCGAGGACCTCGGCGGCCCGGGCGGGCGCCGCCGGTACGAGGTGCGGGCCACCTTGGTCGGCCCGGTGGCGGAGCGCTGGCCGTTGGACGGCGGCCCGGCGGGCGACTGCTGGGCGCTCGGGGTGCTGGTGCAGCGGCTGGTCACCGGCCGCTCGCCGTTCCCGGACGGTGGCGTGCCGGAGCTGGTGTCGGCGGTCCGGGACGGGCGGCGGGAGCCTGCGGCGGCCTGCGGGCCGCTGGCGCCGCTGGTCGAGCGGCTGCTGCAGCCCGACCCCTCGCTGCGGCCGACCGCCGAGGAGGCCCGCCGGGAGTTGGCGGCGCTGCTCGCGGGCGCGCCGGAGCCGGTCGACGAGGAGTGGGCGGCGCGGGCGCTGGTGCTGAGACCGGAGGCCCCGCTGGTGCGGCGCCGGCGGGGGCGGGGTGGTGGACGAGGGCGGTCGGAGGTCGTCGTGGGCGCGAACGCCGGCGCGAACGCCGGGGCGGGCGCCGGGCGGCCGGACGAGGTGCGGCCGCCGCGGATACCTCCGGCGCTGTTCGGCCCGCTGCTGGTGGGGGGCGTGTTCCTGCTGCTGGTGCTCGGGGTGGCCGCGGTGGTGCTGTTCGCAGGCTGACGGCCCCGGAGTGTCCCGGACCGTCGGTCCGACGGGCGAGCGTGATTACCGGGGCTGGCAAGGTGCGCCTAATGTGTGCGTGGGATTTGTTCGAACAGTGGTCTGCACCAGGCCCTCCGTCGCTGTGACGGCAGACGGATGTGAGGGGGAGTGGTCGCCGATGGGCGTGCAGGACCGGCCGGAGACGGCCGAGACGGAGCGGCTGCTGGCCGGGCGGTACGAGCTGGGCGACCGGCTCGGCCGCGGCGGGATGGGGACCGTCTGGCGGGCCTGGGACCGGATGCTGAACCGCGAGGTCGCGGTGAAGGAACTGACCGTCAACCACCTGCCCGAGGACGAGCTGCAGATCCTGCACGCCCGGATGAAGCGGGAGGCCAGCGCGGCCGCCCGGATCAAGCACCCCGGCGTGATCACGGTGCACGACGTGCTGGAGCAGGACGGCCGGCCGTGGATCGTGATGGAGCTGGTGGACGGCCGCTCGCTGGCCGACGTGATCAGCCAGGACGGCACCCTGCAACCGCGCGCCGTCGCCGAGGTCGGCAGCCAGGTGCTCGCCGCACTGCACCGCGGCCACCAACTCGGCGTCCTGCACCGCGACGTGAAGCCGGCCAACGTGCTGCTGGAGCGCGGCACCGGGCGGGTGGTGCTGCTGGACTTCGGCATCGCGACGTACGAGGGCTCGGCCGAACTGACCCGGCCGGGTGACCTGGTCGGCTCGCCGGACTACCTGGCGCCGGAGCTCGCCCAGGGCGAGCGGCCCGGGCCGGCCTCCGACCTGTGGGGCCTCGGGGCGACGCTGTACGCCGCGGTGGAGGGCCAGTCGCCGTTCCGCCGGACCTCGCCGATCACCACGCTGGCCGCCGTGGTGGGCGAGCCGCTGCCGGAGCCGGTCCGGGCCGGGCCGCTGGGCCCGGTGCTGGCCGCGCTGATGGCCAAGGACCCGGCCGAGCGACCGAACGCGGACGAGGCCGCCCGGATGCTGGCCGAGGTGCAGGCCGGGCACACGATCGGCCTGAAGCCGGTCGCGCCGCTGCGCGCGCCCACCCAGTCGGTGCCGGTGGTGGACCGCAGCGAGCGCCCGGCGGCGGAGGAGGATCCCGAGGAGGAGGACGCGCCGGGGGCGACGGCGGCGGAGGCCGAGGAACCGACCGGGGCGCGCTCGGGGGCCGTTCCGGACACCACCGGGGGCGTGGCCGCCGAGGCGGCAGCGCCCACTGCCGAGGTCGCGCCGGTGGCGCACCCCGTCACGCCCGCGCGCGGGCCGGCCAAGCGCCGCAGCACCCTGAAGATCGTCGTGATCGCGGTGGCCGTCGGCCTGCTGGCGGCCGGCGCGACCTTCCTCGCCACCCGGCACACCACCACCGGGCACGTCGCCGCCCCCACGGCCGACGATCCCGTCCCGACCGCCTCCACCAGCCCGGACCCGACCAGCGACGCCAGCCCGGGACCGGCGGCGCCCAACGGCTACCACTGGGTCGACGACCCGGCCGGCTTCCGCTTCCCGCTGCCCTCGGTCAGCCCGGCCTGGCAGCGCAGTGCCACGCCCGACAACCAGGTCTACTACAGCCCCGACAACAAGGTGCACTACCTGCAGTTCGCGGTCACCGTCGGCCAGTCGGTCAAGCCGCTGGAGCACCTGCGGCAGATGGAGGCCACCGTCTCCAAGAACCTGAAGGACTACAAGCAGCACAAGATGACCGGCGTCGCGGTGAACGGCCACGAGGCGGCCGTCTGGGAGTTCAGCTACCTTGCCAAGGAGGGCGGCCGGCGCCGGGCGGTCGAGGCCGAGTTCATCGACGACGACGGCACCAGCTACGCGATCTACTCGTCCAGCCCGGACCGGGGCAACGAGTGGAACGAGGCGGAGCAGCGCTTCAACGCGGTGCTGCACTACTTCACGCCGACCCGCTGACCGGGGGCGCCCGCTCCGCCCGGCCGCGGCAGATTCTTGTTACCGACGGGTACCGGACCGGCCGCCGAGCGCCTAGGCTGCGCCGTATGTCGGACCTCACAGCAGGCGCAGCGGCCACCGAACACCCCGCGACCGGGAACCCGCCCGCCCCCGGCGGGGGCCGGACCGTCGCGGCGGCCGTCCCGCCGTCCCTGGTCGCCCGGTTGGCCGCCGGCGTCACCGCCACCGGCGAGCCCAGCCTGGTGGAGACCGTCGCCCCGTTGACCGGCGAGCGGCTGGCGAGCCTGCCGCAGTCCACCCCGGCCGACGTCGAGGTCGCCTTCGAACTGGCCCGCCGCGCCCAGCCGGCCTGGGCCGCGCTGCCGGTGCGCCGCCGCGCGGCCGTCCTGCTGCGCTTCCACGACCTGCTGCTCAAGCGGCAGGACGAGGTGCTGGACCTCGTCCAGGCCGAGACCGGCAAGGCCCGGCTGCACGCCTTCGAGGAGGTGCTGGCCACCGCCATGGCCGCCCGGCACTACGGGCGGGCCGCGCACGGCTACCTCCGGGACAAGCGGCGCGGCGGGGCGCTGCCGGTGCTCACCCACGCAGTCGAGGCCCGCCGGCCCAAGGGCGTGATCGGCCACATCTCGCCCTGGAACTATCCGCTGGAGCTGTCCGTCGGCGACGTCCTGCCCGCCTTCGCGGCCGGCAACGCCGTGGTCAACAAGCCGGACACGCAGACCGCGCTGACCGCGCTGTGGGCCCGCGAGCTGCTGATCGAGGCCGGGCTGCCGGCCGACCTGTGGCAGGTCGTGCTCGGCGACGGCCCGGTGATCGGCCCCGCCGTGGTGGAGCACGCCGACTACGTCTCGTTCACCGGCTCCACCCGCACCGGCCGCGAGGTCGCCCAGCGCGCCGCCGCCCGGCTGGTCGGCGCCTCGCTCGAACTCGGCGGCAAGAACGCCATGCTGGTCCTCGCCGACGCCGACCTCGACCGGGCCGCCGCGGGCGCCGTGCGGGCCTGCTTCTCCTCCGCCGGGCAGCTGTGCATCTCGATCGAGCGGCTGCTGGTGCACCGCTCGGTGGCCGACGACTTCCTGGAGCGCTTCGCCGCCCGCACCCGGGCGCTGCGCCTCGGCGGCGGCCTCGCCTACGGCGCCGACATGGGCTCGCTGGTCTCCGTCCGCCAGCTGGAGGCCACCACCCGGCACGTGGAGGAGGCGGTCAAGGCGGGCGCCACCGTGCTGGCCGGCGGCCGGGCCCGGCCCGACCTCGGCCCGTACTTCTTCGAGCCGACCATCCTCGACGGGGTGACCCCGGACATGGCGGTCTGCGGCGAGGAGACCTTCGGCCCGGTCGTCTCCGTCTACCGCTTCGACACCGACGACGAGGCGGTGGCCGCCGCCAACTCCACGCCGTACGGCCTGAACTCCAGCGTCTGGACCAGGGACACCCGGCGCGGCCGGGCGGTCGGGGCCCGGCTGCGCACCGGCACGGTCAACGTCAACGAGGCCTACGCGGCCGCGTACGGCTCGATCGGCTCGCCGATGGGCGGCATGGGCGACTCCGGGCTCGGCCGCCGCCACGGTGCCGAGGGCATCCTGCGCTTCACCGAGGCGCAGACCGTCGCGACCCAGCGGCTGATGCCGATCGCGCCCTCGTTCGGCCTGGACGACCGGCAGTTCGCCGCGGTGATGACCGGCGGGCTGCGGGTGCTGAAGGCGCTGCGGTTCAAGTAGCCGTCCCGGACCGGGGGTTCGCTCCCGTGGTCGGAGCCGGCCCGGCCGGTGGTCCGATCCGCCCGTCCTGTGGCCAGGTTCCGTCCTGTGGTCAGGTTCGCCCGTCCCGTAGTCAGTTCGTGTCCCGAAGGAGCAATGGCAGATGGTGGAGTCCGGCGGTGCGGCGGAGTTCGACTACGACGTGGTCGTGGTCGGCTCCGGCTTCGGTGGTTCGGTCGCCGCGCTGCGGCTGACCGAGAAGGGCTACCGGGTCGCCGTCCTGGAGGCCGGCCGGCGCTTCGAGCGGGACGAACTGCCCAGGAACTCCTGGGACCTGCCGAACTACCTGTGGGCGCCGAAGCTCGGCCTCTACGGCATCCAGCGGATCCACCTGCTGGCCAACGTGCTGATCCTGGCCGGCGCCGGGGTCGGCGGCGGCTCGCTGAACTACGCCAACACCCTGTACGTGCCGCCGAAGGCCTTCTTCGAGGACCGCCAGTGGCGCCACATCACCGACTGGCAGGAGGAGTTGGCGCCGTTCTACGACCAGGCGCAGCGGATGCTCGGGGTCCGGCTCAACCCGACCGTCACCCCCTCCGACGTGCACCTCAAGGCCGCCGCCGAGCAGATGGGGGTGGGCGACACCTTCCACATGGCGCCGGTCGGGGTCTTCTTCGGGGACGGCCAGGACGCCGGCGGCAGGGCCGAGGCGGCGCCCGGGGACGAGGTCGCCGACCCGTACTTCGGCGGCGCCGGGCCGGCCCGCAAGGCCTGCGTGGAGTGCGGCGAGTGCATGACCGGCTGCCGGCACGGGGCCAAGAACATGCTCACCGAGAACTACCTGCACCTGGCCGAGCGGGGCGGCGCCGAGATCCACCCGCTCACCACGGTGGCCCGGATCCGGGAGCTCCCCGGCGCCGACGGGAGCCGCGGCTACGCGGTGGACGTGCGCCGGACCGACTCCCGCTCCCGCACCGACCGGGTGAAGGCGGGCGCACGGACCATCACCGCCGCCCGGGTGGTGGTCGCGGCCGGGACGTACGGCACCCAGTCGCTGCTGCACCGGATGCGTGACGGGGGGCACCTGCCCCGGATCTCCGGCCGGCTCGGCGAGCTGACCCGCACCAACTCCGAGGCGCTGGTGGGCGCGCAGACCACCGACCGGCGCTACGGCAGCCGGGTGGACTTCACCAAGGGCGTGGCGATCACCTCCTCGATCCACCCGGACGCCAGCACCCACATCGAGCCGGTCCGCTACGGCAAGGGCTCCAACGCGATGGGCGCGCTGTCGATAGCCCAGGTCAAGGGCGGCGGACGGGCCCCGCGCTGGCTGCGCTACCTGGGTGGGTCGGTGCGCCACCCGGTGACCTTCGCCCGCTCGATGAACCAGCACCGCTGGTCCGAGAAGACGATCATCGGCCTGGTGATGCAGTCGCTGGACAACTCGATCACCGTCTCGCTGAAGAAGGACCTGCTCGGCAAGAGCCGGCTCACCTCCGCCCAGGGCCACGGCGCCCCCAACCCGACCTGGATCCCGGCCGCCGAACAGGGCGCCCAGGCGCTGGCCGAGCAGATCAACGGCTTCGCCGGCAGCAGCGCCGGCGAGATCTTCGACATCCCGATGACCGCCCACTTCCTTGGCGGCTGCCCGATCGGCGACGCCCCCGAGACCGGCGTGGTCGACCCCTACCACCGGCTGTACGGCCACCCGGGGATCAGCGTGGTCGACGGCGCGGCCGTCTCCGCCAACCTCGGGGTGAACCCCTCGCTGACGATCACCGCGCAGGCCGAGCGCGCCATGTCGATGTGGCCCAACAAGGGCGAGGCGGACCGCCGCCCGGCCCAGGGCGAGGCCTACCGGCGGGTCGCCCCGGTGGCGCCGGCCCGGCCGGCCGTCCCGGAGGACGCGTTCGGCGCGCTCCGACTGCCGCTGCTGCCCGTCCCGGAGGTCCCGAAGAAGCGCGGCTGAGCAGGCCCCGACGGGCCAACCCGCCCGGCTCGGTACCCGGTTGACATTCGTTCGGATCCGATGGGATAAACGGGCTTTCTGGGGGACCAGGAACTCGTCGAGCGGGGGGAAACCGGTCCATGGCCATCTGCGCAGCGTGCGGCGCGGCATCGGTGGAAGGGGCGCCCGCGTGCGTCTCGTGCGGGCGGCCGCTGACGCCGCCCCCGCCGACGGCCGCCATGCCCGCGGTACCTCCCGCGGTACCTCCCGTCGTACCTCCCGCCGTTCCGCCCGCCGTACCGCCCCCGCCGGCGTACGGTCCGCCGTCCGCCGCGCCTGGGTACCCGCCGCCGCCTCCGCCTTCGCCGCCCGGCTACGGGCCGCCGCCGCCCGCGCCCGGGTACGGCCCGCCGCCCGGCTACGGCCCGGGCCACCCGCAGCCCGCCGGGCCGCCCACGCTGGGCAGCTGGGGCGCCGGGCAGCCGTACGACCCGCGGGCCGGCCGGCCGAACGTGCTGAGCCGGCTGCTCGGCGCGGACTGGCGCCCGGCGCTCCTGGTCGCCATCGCCCCGACCGCCGTGCTGCTGCTGGCGGCGCTGATCGTGGCGGTCCCGAGCGACTACCAGTACGCCTACCTGGTCCGGGCGCCCGGGTTCGGCGAGCGCTTCGGCGCCGCCCTGTCGATGGCGCTGAGCGCGCTCGGTGCGCCGTTCAAGCTCGGGTACACCACCGCGCTGCGACGCGGCGACGCGGCGGGCATGGACGCGCTGCTCCGGGCGGTGCCGCTGACGGTCACCGTGCTGTGGGCGCTGGCGCTCTGGCTCGGCCTGCGGACCGCGGCACGCCGCCGCCGGGCCGCCGGCCTCCAGCTCACCCGGGCCCAGGCCGCGGGCGAGGCGCTGCGCACCGCGGTGGTCCTGGCCGCGGTGACCGCGCTGCTCGGGTTGGCCGGCGGGACGTCCTGGGAGCCGCAGCGCACCGGCCTCGTCGGCCGCGCCCTCGGGGTGACGTACACCGTGGACTCCGGCTGGCTGGAGGCGACCGGCTGGACGGCCCTGCTCGCCGCGCTGACGGCCTTCGCCGTCCACGGCACCGACGCGCTGCGCTGGGCCGCCTGGCGCAGCCGGGCGGTGCGCGGCTGGGCGGTCGCCGCGCTCACGGCCGGCCGGGCGCTGGCACTGTCACTGGGACTGGCCTCGGTGACGGGCTTCGTGCTGGTCGCCGTCAACAGCGACGAGGGCTGGCAGACCCCGGTCTCGGCGGCCTTCCTGCCCAACCTCGGCCTGGGCCTGCTCGGCCTGGGCTCGGGGGCGACCTTGCAGGCGTTCAACGGGGCGAGCGGCGGGGCGAGCGACGCGGCGGTCGCGATCGGCGGCGACTGGCGGGACACCCCCGACAGGGGGGAAATCTCCTTCTTCGACCTGCACGACCAGACCGCCGACTGGCGC
The DNA here is from genome assembly GCF_042677305.1 of Kitasatospora sp. NPDC127121. Classification (NCBI taxonomy): domain Bacteria; kingdom Bacillati; phylum Actinomycetota; class Actinomycetes; order Kitasatosporales; family Streptomycetaceae; genus Kitasatospora; species Kitasatospora sp. NPDC127121. The sequence goes on from NZ_JBHXTQ010000022.1 coordinate 18,460, forward strand.
TGGACCGGCCTGCTGGCCCTCGCCACGGCGGGCGTCCTCGGCTGGTCGGCGTACCGGCGGCGGCTGGACGCGGCCGACCGGCTCCGGCTGGCGGCCGTCCACGCCGTGGCGCTCACCGCGCTGATGGCGGTGGGCGGTGCGCTGATGACGACCTCGACGTCCTCGGCGGTCGCGGGGTGGGACACCTTCGCCAACCAGACGGAGGTGTCCCGGGACACCTCGATCAACCTGGGCTTCGCCAGCGTGCTGGTGGCCAACCTGGTCTGGGCGGCGATCGGCGCGCTGCTGGTGCCGCCGCTGCTGGCGGCCGTCCGCGGCCGGGGCGCGGTGGCCCGCGAGGACGCCTACGGCGCTCCGCCGTACGGCGCGCCCCCGTACGGCGTGGTGCCGCCGCCGGGGGCGCCGTACGAGGCCGGGCCGGAGCCGCAGCCGTACGCCCCCGGGGCGGGGGTGGGCGACGTGGTCGGCTCGGACGACGCGCCGCTGGTGCCGCCGCCCGGGGCGTCGGCCGAGGAGCCGGTCGATCCGAGCGTCTGGCGCAAGCAGCCCTGAGCCGGGCAGCCGTGGGCGGAGCGGTCTGAGCGGAGCGGCCCTGAGCCGGGCGGCCCGGACAGGGCAAAGGGCCCCGCGGGGGAACGGGGCCCTTTGTCGCTCAGCACGCGGCGTCAGGGCTGCGCCGGTGCTGGGGGTGACGGCGCCGGGGGAGGGGCGCCGTCGGGTCGGTCGGCTTCGGGGTCGCGCCGTCGCGGCCCGGCGTGGGTGGCCGGTGGCGCGGGGCGCGCACGCTCGCGGTGCGGCGGGTCGGCGCGCAGGTCTGCGCCGGGCCTTCGCTCACGGAGCGTGAGGTGGCGTACGGGGCTGCCGCCCAGTGCGGCGGCATCGGTCGGGGCCTCCACGGTGAGCCTGCCGGCCGCCGGGAGAACCGCTTCCACGCAGCATCGTGCTGGACGAAGGGCTTGCTCTGCAACCGATTCGGCACAGTTCGACCCGGCACATTTGGTGCGGGTGCCGACTCCCGGGTGTGGCTCGGGCGCGGGTGCAGGCCTCGTTCCGCCCCGTCGGGCGGTTGTGGGCAGGTGTCGACACGAGGCGTCGATGATCACGGTGCGTAGTGGTGTGGGTGGCTGCGGCGCACGGGGACGCGCGTAGCGGCGCGGGACGGGAAAGGGTGTGCGCCCGGGCGTGCCCGGCTCGCGACGGGGGTGCGACGACCGGCCCGGGCGTCCCCGGGGACCGGCCGTCCCACCTCTCGGTCCAGTCGCGGCCGGGGTCGCTGTCCCCTGCTGTCCGGCCGCGGCACCCGCGCACGGTCCCACGGCGCCGTACTCCCGGCGGGGCCGGGTCGGCGGCGCCACATGCGCCGGTGGACTGGGATGAAGCTCCACGCGTGGTCCTGCAAGTCCGTACGGCGGCGCCCCTGGCCGGGGCGAAGGCGGCGCGTCTGGCGGGCGCGGCGCGGTCGTACGGTCGTCTGAAGCAACGAAAGGCGGCCCCGTCCGGTCACGGTCGTTTGGACGGGCAGACGAGTGAAACCGGACAGCCCGGTAGAATCGGTGTCCAGACACCCCCACCCGTCGCCGCCGCGGCCCCCGCCGGGGAAGCGGTTCGGTGTGACACCTCTCGTACCGCTGCCGGAAGGCCGTCTGTGTCCTCTGCAATTCCCGTCCAGTCCGCGCCGGACAACGACACCGTCCTGGTGGTCGACTTCGGCGCCCAGTACGCCCAGCTCATCGCCCGTCGGGTGCGTGAGGCGCGGGTCTACAGCGAGATCGTGCCGAGCAGCATGCCGGTCGCCGAGATGCTCGCCAAGAACCCGAAGGCGATCATCCTCTCCGGCGGTCCGTCGTCGGTCTACGAAGAGGGCGCGCCGCAGCTCGACCGCGCGATCTTCGAGGCCGGGGTCCCGGTCTTCGGCATGTGCTACGGCTTCCAGCTGATGGCCAAGACCCTCGGCGGCACGGTCGACAACACCGGCGCCCGCGAGTACGGCCGCACCCCGCTGACCGTCAGCCGCACCGGCTCCACCCTGTTCGAGGGCGTTCCGGCGGAGCACTCGGTGTGGATGTCGCACGGCGACGCCTGCTCCGCCGCCCCGGAGGGCTTCACCGTCACCGCGTCCACCGCGGTGGTCCCGGTCGCGGCCTTCGAGAACGACGAGGCCCGCCTCTACGGCGTGCAGTACCACCCCGAGGTGCTGCACTCCGACCACGGCCAGCAGATCCTGGAGCACTTCCTCTACCGCGGCGCCGGCCTCGCCCCGACCTGGACCACCGGCAGCGTGGTCGAGGAGCAGGTCGCGCTGATCCGCGCCCAGGTCGGCGAGAAGCGCGCGATCTGCGGCCTCTCCGGCGGTGTGGACTCCGCGGTCGCGGCGGCCCTGGTCAACAAGGCCATCGGCTCCAAGCTGACCTGCGTGTACGTCGACCACGGCCTGATGCGCAAGGGCGAGACCGAGCAGGTCGAGAAGGACTTCGTGGCGGCCACCGGCGTGCAGCTGAAGGTGGTCGACGCCGCGGAGCGCTTCCTGAACGCGCTGAAGGGGGTCACCGACCCCGAGGAGAAGCGCAAGATCATCGGCCGGGAGTTCATCCGGGTCTTCGAGCAGGCGCAGGCCGAGATCGTCGCCGAGGCCGGCGAGCACGGCGAGTCGGTCGACTTCCTGGTCCAGGGCACCCTGTACCCGGACGTGGTGGAGTCCGGCGGCGGCACCGGCACCGCCAACATCAAGTCCCACCACAACGTCGGCGGCCTGCCCGAGGACCTCCAGTTCCAGCTGGTCGAGCCGCTGCGCAAGCTGTTCAAGGACGAGGTCCGGATGGTCGGCCAGGAGCTGGGCCTGCCGGAGGAGATCGTCCAGCGCCAGCCGTTCCCGGGCCCGGGCCTGGGCATCCGGATCGTCGGCGAGGTCACCCAGGAGCGGCTGGACCTGCTCCGCGACGCCGACGCGATCGCCCGCGAGGAGCTGACCGCGGCCGGCCTGGACCGCGAGATCTGGCAGTGCCCGGTCGTGCTGCTCGCCGACGTGCGCAGCGTGGGCGTGCAGGGCGACGGCCGCACCTACGGTCACCCGATCGTGCTGCGCCCGGTCTCGTCCGAGGACGCCATGACCGCCGACTGGTCGCGCCTGCCGTACGACGTGCTGGCCAAGATCTCCACCCGGATCACCAACGAGGTCCGCGACGTGAACCGCGTCGTCGTCGACGTCACCAGCAAGCCGCCGGGCACCATCGAGTGGGAGTGAGCACTCCCGCCGGCCGCTGAGCCGCTGCTGAACGGCCGTGCCGTCGTTCCCGTACCAGGGAGCGGCGGCACGGCCGTTCGCGGTGGGGCGGCCGCCCGGGTGGGGACCTCCCACCGAAAGCGATCGGGAGCGGGCAGAATGCGGACCGGACCTGTCAGGGAGTGGCGGGCCGCGAGGGAAGGTGTGAGCGATGTCGGAGGCTGGCAACTCCGTGGCGGGTGACGGGGAAGCGGGCGTCGGGGGAGCGGCCGGTCTGGCCGACCGGGCGGCGCAGTGGCGGGCGTCCGCGTCCCGGTACGCGCTGCTGCCGCTGCGGCTCTTCCTCGGCGTCACCTTCGTGTACGCCGCCCTCGACAAACTGTCCGACGCGCACTACCTGGCCGGGGCGGCCGACCCGGCGTCGTTCGTCTCGCAGGCCCAGGTGGTCAAGGGCGGCAGCCCGATCTCCTTCCTGCTCGGCGCCGCCCTGGACGCGCCCACCCTGTTCGCGCTCGCCGTCGCCTTCGGCGAGCTGGCGGTCGGCCTCGGCACCCTGCTCGGCCTCTGGGGCCGGGTCGCGGCGCTCGGCGGCGCGATGATCAACCTCAGCCTCTGGCTGTCCATCAGCTGGAGCGTCTCGCCGTACTACCTGGGCAACGACCTCGGCTACCTGATGGCCTGGACACCGCTGCTGCTGGCCGGCACCCCGGACCTGTCGGTGGACGGCTACCTCGCCCGGCGGGCCGGCCGGGATCGGGGGCGCGGGCTGGGCGAGGACCGCGTCAGGCGCCGGGCGCTGGTGGACGGCGGGATCGCCGCCGTCGCGATCGGCGGCGCCGGGCTGCTCACCGGGTCGCTCACCCGGACCTTCGGCCGGGCCAAGCACTCCGCGCCCAAGCAGTCCGCGGCCCCGGCCACCACCCCGGCGCCGTCCGGACCGGCCCCCTCGGTGGCCGCCGCGAGCGTGCCGGTCGGCGGCTCGGCCCAGGTCAAGGACCCGGCCACCGGGGACGCCGTCTACATCGTGCAGCCCAAGGCGGGCCAGTACTGCGGCCTGTCCGCGGTGTGCACCCACTCCGGCTGCGCGGTCGACGCCCCGAAGAACGGCCAGCTGTACTGCCCCTGCCACGGCTCCCGGTTCGACGCCGCCACCGGCGCGGTGGTCAACGGGCCGGCGGTCAAACCGCTGCCGAAGTACACCGTCACCCAGGCCGGCGACAAGCTGAACCTCGGGCCGCTGCAGAGCTGAGCCTGATCGGGCGCGTTCAGTCCTGGCGGTCGGTGCGGCCGCGCCGGGCGACCGCCGCGACCGCGCCGGCCAGGCCGCCGAGGCCGAGCACGATGAAGGTGACCGGGATGACGATCCGGCCGTTCACCGCCTGGTCGTTGAGCGCCGCGACCAGGTAGACCACCGCGATCGTGCTGAACAGCGCCCCCGCGATCAGCGAGAACAGGTCGAGCCGGTGCTTCCTCACTGCTGGACCACCTTGATGTTGCCGATCCCGACCGCGAGTTCGAGATCGAATGTGCCCTTGGACGGATGGCCGCTGCCCGGTGGCAGCAGGTAGGTGTGGCGGCCGGTGCCGTCGTTGCGGTCACCGGGGGCGGAGACGTCGCCGAGGCCCACCCGGGCCACCAGGTTCACCGTCACGTCCGGCGGCAGGATGACGGTCAGCTCGCCGGCGCCGAGTTCGACCTTGCTGGTGAGGGTGGTCCCGGCCGGGTCGAGCCCGCTCAGGTCCAGCCGGAGCTGGCCGGCCCCCAGGGAGTACCGGGGCTGGAGGTCGGCCGAGGCGACGACGGTGAAGTCGCGTTGGCCGACGGCGTTGCGCATGGAGTCCGGGGAGTGTCCGACGAAGACCAGCGCCAGGGTGAGCATCAGGCCCGTCACCGCGAGCTTGCGGGCCCGGCCGAACTTCGAGCCGATCAGCAGCGTCAGGCCGATCACCAGCAGCGCGGTGGCCAGCACGGTCGCACTCAGCACGGTGACGCTGGTGTGGCCGGCCGAGACGGACCAGACCGCGGCACCCGCGCCGATCGCCAGCAGCAGGCCGAAGAAGCCGAGCGCGGACCGCTCCCGGGGGTGCCGGGCGGCGGCGGGCCGGGGCCGGCAGGCCGGGCCGTCCTTGCGCAGCGGGTCGCCCGCGGGCAGGTCGACGCGCTGCCACCAGGGCTGGGCCGGGCCGCCCGCCGGCGGCACCGGGGTGCCGAACGGCGGGGTGGGGCCGGCGCCGTACGGGTTGCGCTCGGGGTGGCGCGGGTCCCACAGGTAGCCGGTCGGGCCGGGGGCCGGGGAGTCGGCGGGCACCGTTCCGGCGGCGCGCTCGGCCGCGTGCCGGGCGCGGGCGGCCTCGTCGTCCTCCGCCCCGGACCACGGGGACGGGCCGTACTGCTCCCCGTCGGGGTAGTGGCGGTCGTACGGGCCGCCGGGGCGGCGTCGGCGCGCCCGGCCGCGGCGGCGGTCCGGGTCGTAGCGCACCGCCAGGAAGACCAGTCCGGCGAGCAGCAGCAGCGGGAACAGCTGGTCGTCCTGGCCCATCGAGGAGAAGAACACCCCGGTACCGATCACGGCCAGCAGCACCGCGCCGACCGACTGGCCGTCCACCCGGCCGGTGAGCACCCGCTGGAGTTCGGTGCGCCCGTGCCGGGTGCCGCCCCGGCCGTCCGGCACCGGCTCGGTGGGGACGATCAGCCAGGCCAGGCCGTACAGGAACAGCCCGAGGCCGCCGGAGAGGCAGAGCACCACGGTGACCACCCGGAAGACCACCGGGTCGATGTCCAGGTGCCGCCCGAGGCCGCCGCAGACGCCGGCCACCACGCGGTGGTGCTCGGTCCTGGTCAGCGGGGGGCGTTCCGGTTCCGGCGGGGCGGCGGGCCCGGTCTCCTGGATGCGGTGGTCGTCGGTCATGGGCACCATCCTCCCGGCTGCCCCGGCCCGGCCCAACCGGTGCGAGCCCTGCCCGGACCCTGACTTGTCCCTGAGAAGGGGTCAGGGACACACCCTGATGCGTCCGCGTGCGCGGGCGTGGAACCATCGGTGGCGTGGCAGCACCCGGTTCCGACCCCCGATCCCTCGCCCCCGACGCCGTGCCGTCGGGCGGCACCGACCCGACCGCGCCCGACGGCGGACGGCCGCCGTACCGCCGGCTCTACCGCAGCCCGCAGGGGCGGATGCTCGGCGGCGTCGCGCAGGGGCTCGCGGTGCACCTCGGGCTCCCGGTGCGGTGGGTGCGGCTCGCGTTCGTGCTGCTGTTCTTCGCGCAGGGGATCGGCACCCTGCTGTACGCGGCGTTCTGGTTCGTGGTGCCGATCGGCATCGGCGAGCCCGCGCAGCGCGGCGCCGCCCACTGGGTGTACGTCAACGGCGCCTTCGTCCCGACCGGGTCGGGGCAGCAGCCGGGCGGCGCGCTGAACAAGGGCCGCGGCGGCTGGCTCGGCCGGCTGCGCGAACTGCTCCAGCACGCCCTCCAGGGCGAGCCGGCCGCGGCCCCCGCGGAGGGGGAGGACAGCGCGGCCGGCAAGACCGGGCAGGGCGGCCTCGGCCAGCTCGCCGCCCTGGTGATGATGGTGATCGGCATCACCGCCCTGCTCAACGCGCTCGGCCTGCAGACCGCCAAGCCGTACACCTGGCCGCTGCTGGCGATCGGCGTCGGCGTCGCGCTGGTCTGGCGGCAGGCCGACGACTCGCGCTGGCAGCGCTGGTTCGGCCTGGAGGAGGGCGACAAGCGGCGCGGCGCCTACACCCGGGTCGGCACCGGCGTGCTGCTCGTGGTGGCCGGCACCATCGCCTTCCTCGCCATGCAGGGCAGCGGCTCGACGCTCGGCTCGGTGGTCGAGGCCTCGCTCGCGGTGCTCGCCGGGGTGCTGGTGCTGCTCGGCCCGTACGGGCTGCGCCTGTGGCAGGACCTCGGTGCCGAGCGCACCGCCCGCATCCGCGCCCAGGAGCGGGCCGAGATCGCCGCGCACGTCCACGACTCGGTGCTGCACACCCTGACCCTGATCCAGCGCCGGGCCGAGGACCCCAAGGAGGTGCTGCGGCTGGCCCGTGCCCAGGAGCGCGAGCTGCGGCTGTGGCTGTACCGCCCGGAGGCCGCCGCCGAGGCCGCTCCCGACACCATGGCGGAGAGCCTGCGCGCCGTCGTCGCCGAGGTCGAGGACCGGCACGGCGTCCCGGTCGAGGTCGTGATCGTCGGCGACTGCCCGATGGACGACCGGATCGCGGCCCAGATGCAGGCCGCGAGGGAGGCGACCGTCAACGCGGCCAAGTACGGTGGCGGGGGACCGGTCCAGGTCTACGCCGAGGTGGAGGGGAAGACGGTGTCGGTGTTCGTCCGCGACCACGGTCCCGGCTTCGACCCCGACACGGTGCCCGAGGACCGGATGGGCGTACGGGAGTCGATCATCGGCCGCATGAAGCGCAACGGCGGCACCGCACGGGTGCGGCCCGCGCCGGACGGCGGGACCGAGGTCGAGCTGGAGATGGAGAGAACGAATGACTGAGGCAGCGCCGGAGCGCACCGCGAGAGTCGTCCTGGTGGACGACCACCGGATGTTCCGCACCGGGGTCCGGGCCGAGATCGGCCGCACCGAGGCGACCGGCATCGACGTGGTCGGCGAGGCCGACGACGTCGAGTCGGCGGTGCGGGTCGTCGCCGAGACCCGGCCGGACGTGGTGCTGCTCGACGTCCACCTGCCCGGCGGCGGCGGTGTCGAGGTGCTGCGCCGCTCGGCCGGGCTGATGGGCGAGCAGGGCGGGGTCAAGTTCCTCGCCCTGTCGGTGTCGGACGCCGCCGACGACGTGATCGGCGTCATCCGCGGCGGCGCGCGCGGCTACGTCACCAAGACCATCACCGGCACCGACCTGGTCAACGCGATCTTCCGGATCGCCGACGGCGACGCGGTGTTCTCGCCCCGGCTGGCCGGCTTCGTCCTGGACGCCTTCGCCGCCACCGACACCCCGCCGGTCGACGAGGACCTGGACCGCCTCACCCAGCGCGAGCGCGAGGTGCTCCGCCTGATCGCGCGCGGCTACGCGTACAAGGAGATCGCCAAGCAGCTCTTCATCTCGGTGAAGACGGTCGAGAGCCACGTCTCCGCCGTCCTGCGCAAGCTCCAGCTGAGCAACCGGCACGAACTGACCCGCTGGGCCACCGCCCGCCGGCTGGTCTGAGCCCTGGCCCGGGCGGCCGAGCCCATGTGCTGCTGAGCCCCGGTCGCGAGCCCGTCCGGTCCGGTTTTCTCCGGGCCGGGCGGGCTTGTCGGTGGGTGGCCATAGACTCGGAGTGCCATGAGTAGCCTCTTTGACGACCTCCCGCTCCCCGGTTTCGAGGCACCCGCCGCCGGGTCGAAGCAGCCCGCCGTGCCCCTCGACGAGGAGCCCCCGCCGTACGAGGACGACGCCCCGTACGAGGCCTACGAGGAGGCCATCCCGGAGGGGCTGTTCCAGACCGACCACGCCGCCGAGACCGCGCGGGACGCCTGGTACCGCAACGGCGCCGTCCGCACGGTGGTGGATCCGGCACAGCTGCTGGAGGGCATGAACGACCCGCAGCGCGAGGCGGTGCTGCACGCGGGCTCGCCGCTGCTCATCGTGGCCGGCGCCGGCTCCGGCAAGACCCGGGTGCTGACCCACCGGATCGCCCACCTGCTGGGCGCCCGCGGCGTGCAGCCGGGCGAGATCCTGGCGATCACCTTCACCAACAAGGCCGCCGGCGAGATGCGCGAGCGCGTCGAGGCGCTGGTCGGCCCGCGGGCCCGGGCGATGTGGGTGTCGACCTTCCACAGCGCGTGCGTGCGGATCCTGCGCCGCGAGTCCAAGGTCCTGGGCTTCACCTCCAGCTTCTCGATCTACGACTCGGCCGACTCGCAGCGGCTGATGTCGCTGGTCTGCCGCGACCTCGACCTGGACCCGAAGCAGTTCCCGCCGAAGTCCTTCACCGCGAAGATCAGCAACCTGAAGAACGAGCTGATCGACGAGGAGACCTTCGCCGACCAGGCCGCCAACCCGATGGAGAAGAAGCTCTCCGAGGCGTACACGCTCTACCAGCGGCGCCTGCGCGAGGCCAACGCGCTGGACTTCGACGACATCATCATGACGACGGTGAACCTGCTCCAGGCCTTCCCCGACGTCGCGGAGCACTACCGGCGCCGGTTCCGGCACATCCTGGTCGACGAGTACCAGGACACCAACCACGCGCAGTACATGCTCGTCCGCGAGCTGAGCGGCGGATCCGTCGCGGCCGCGCCGAAGCGCACCGTGGACGGGGAGTTCGTGAACCCGGCCGCCGGGCGCCTGTCCGAGGTGCCGCCGGCCGAGCTGTGCGTCGTCGGTGACGCGGACCAGTCGATCTACGCCTTCCGCGGCGCGACGATCCGCAACATCCTCCAGTTCGAGGAGGACTACCCGAACGCGACCACGATCCTGCTGGAGCAGAACTACCGCTCCACGCAGACCATCCTGAGCGCCGCCAACGCCGTCATCGAGCGCAACGCCAACCGGCGCGAGAAGAAGCTCTGGACGGCCGGCGAGCACGGCGAGAAGGTCGTCGGCTACGTCGCGGACGACGAGCACGGCGAGGCCCAGTTCATCGCCGACGAGATCGACCGGCTCACCGACGCGGGCGACGCCAAGCCCGGTGACGTCGCGATCTTCTACCGGACGAACGCCCAGTCCCGCGTGTTCGAGGAGGTGTTCATCCGGGTCGGCCTGCCGTACAAGGTGGTCGGCGGGGTGCGCTTCTACGAGCGCAAGGAGGTCCGGGACGTCCTGGCGTACCTGCGGGTGCTCTCCAACCCGGAGGACACCGTGCCGCTGCGCCGGATCCTCAACGTGCCCAAGCGCGGCATCGGCGAACGGGCCGAGGCGATGGTCGACGCGCTGGCCGCGCGGGAGCGGATCTCCTTCGCCCAGGCGCTGCTGCGGGTCGACGAGGCGTACGGGATGGCCGCGCGCTCGGCCAACGCGGTGAAGAAGTTCAACGTCCTGATGGCCGGGCTGCGGCAGGTCGTCGAGTCGGGCGCGGGCCCGGCCGCGGTGCTGGAGGCCGTCCTGGAGGAGACCGGCTACCTGGCCGAACTCCAGGCCTCCACCGACCCGCAGGACGAGACCCGGGTGGAGAACCTCCAGGAACTCGCCTCCGTCGCCCTGGAGTACGAGCAGGACCCGGGCGAGCGGCCCGACGCCGACGAGGAGGGCACCCCGCCGGTCGGCTCGCTCCCCGACTTCCTGGAACGGGTCGCGCTCGTCGCCGACTCCGACCAGATCCCGGACGACGAGGAGGGCCGGGGCGTCATCACGATGATGACCCTGCACACCGCCAAGGGCCTGGAGTTCCCGGTGGTCTTCCTGACCGGCATGGAGGACGGGATCTTCCCGCACATGCGGGCGCTCAACCAGGTCAAGGAGCTGGAGGAGGAGCGGCGGCTCGCCTACGTGGGGCTCACCCGGGCGCGGCAGCGGCTCTACCTGACCCGCTCGGTGCTGCGCAGCGCCTGGGGGCAGCCCGCGTACAACCCGGCCTCGCGGTTCCTGGAGGAGATCCCGGAGGACCTGGTGGAGTGGAAGCGGAGGGGGGCGGCGCAGGCGCCGGCCGCGCGCGGCTTCTCCTCGGGGTCGTCCTGGGGCAAGTCCTCGTCGGGGGGCGGCGGTTCGCGCTCCTCGTCGGGTTCTTCGGGCTCGTCGGCCTCGTCGAAGCCGAAGGCGGGCTGGGGGCAGTCGGCGCGACGCGGCGGCCAGGCCGTCGAACGGGACGCCGTCTCGCTCGCGGTCGGGGACCGGGTCACCCACGACACCTTCGGGCTGGGCACGGTGGTGGGCGTCACCGGCGTCGGCGACCGGGCGCAGGCCACGGTCGACTTCGGCTCGGAGGGCCGCAAGCAGCTGCTGCTGCGCTACGCGCCGGTGGAGAAGCTCTAGAGCGTTTCCCAGGCCGGACGGGGCCTCAGCGGGGGTCGAGCCCGTTCGAGAGGAACCACGGCAGCGGGTCGACCGGCCCGCTGCCGGCTGGGCGGATCTCGAAGTGCAGGTGCGGCCCGGTGCTGTTGCCACTGCTGCCGACGAAGGCGATGACGTCGCCCTGCTTCACCGGCCCCTTGCGGACCTTGTACGCCCGCAGGTGGCAGTACCAGGCCTCGGTGCCGTCGGGCATCTTCAGCACCGTCATGTAGCCGTACGACGGGTTCCACTGGGTGCGGATCGTGCCGTCGGTGACGGCCATCACCTCGGAACCGCCGTCCACCGGGAAGTCGATGCCGGTGTGGCGGTTGGCCCAGTGGGTGCCGGCCTCGCCGAACAGCTCACCGAGGCCGTGCCGGGCGACCGGCATGACCACCTTGGGCTTGACGGGCTCGGCGCTCGGCTGCGCGCCCGGGGTGCCCTGGGCGTCGGCGGGCTGGGCGCCGGCCAGCGGCTGGCGGGCGTCGCCGCGGGAGGCCTGGGCCGGGTCGCCGGCCGCGACCGCCTGCCGGGCGGCCGTCTTGGCGGCCTCGGCGCCGCCGTCGGCCGGGCTGTTCGGGCTGTTCGGGTTGCCCTGGGCGTCCGGGGCGTCGACCGCCGTCCGTGCCGTCCGGCCGGCCGCCTGGGCGTGCTGATCGGCCTCGCCCCGCACGGTGACGGCCGCCGCGGCGGCGACCCCGAGCGCGGCCACCGACGGCAGCGCGACCCGCAGCAGCGCGGTTCTGGTGGCGGCCTTGGCGGCGCCGCGGCGCTGGGTGCGGGACTCCTCGCGGGCGGCGAGGCGCAGCTCCGCACGGGTCGGGCGGGCGGCTGCGTCGGGAGCCATCGGGGGCTGCCTCCTCGGTGGGCCTGGGGCGCGTCGTCGGGCAGGGGAGCGGCGGGGAAAGCGGCAGGGAAAAGCGGTACGGGGGAAGCGGGGAGAAATCAGCCGAGACTGTAGCCGCAAGGCCGACGCCCCGGAAAAACCTCCGGTTGTCAAGAGGTCGGCCGAGGGTCTGTGCGGTGGACGGGTGGACGGGCATACCCACTGGTAGCAAGGCCGGGGGCTGTGACTTTGCCCTCCTCTTGGGAGGTGGCGCGGCCAACCGGGCCGGGTGGCGCTAACCTCCCCTCAGGTTGGTTATTGGCCGTTAACCGCACCCGTGGCCCGCGAGGTCCGGTCGGATGGTGGACGACGAGGTCCAGGAGGCAGTCATGAGTGTGTCGGGGCCGATCCGTGTGGTGGTCGCCAAGCCGGGGCTCGACGGTCACGACCGTGGCGCCAAGGTCATTGCGCGCGCCCTGCGCGACGCCGGTATGGAGGTCATCTACACCGGGCTGCACCAGACGCCCGAGCAGGTCGTCGACACCGCGATCCAGGAGGACGCGGACGGCATCGGGCTGTCGATCCTCTCCGGTGCCCACATGACGCTGTGCGCACGGGTGTTGGAGCTGTTGAAGGAGCGCGACGCGGCGGACATCAAGGTCTTCTGCGGCGGGATCATCCCGGACGACGACATCGCCGAGCTCAAGGCGATGGGCGTCGCGGACATCTTCACCCCGGGCACGTCCACCCGGGACGTCGTGGCCTGGGTCGCGGCCAACCTGCGGGCGGCCGGCTGAGGTTGACGGTGCGGGACGGGCCGGCCCCAGGCTTCGGCGGGGCCGGCCCGTTCCGTCGTTCCGTCGCTTCGGGAACGGGCGTCAGGCGTCGAGTTCGGCGAGCATCGCGGCCCGGAAGCGCAGCGTCCCGGCCAGCCGGGCGAAGGTCTCCGACCAGGCGGAGTCGGGCGCGGCCCCGGCGGCCAGCTCCTCCACGGCGGCCGCCGTCTCCGGGGCGAGCGCGCGTTCCGTCATCCCGAGTACCCCGCTGTGGCTCCACGGGTACGCGCCGGAGCCGGCGGCGCGGGCCAGGGCCGTCACCACGGCGGTGGACAGCGGCGGCGTCCACGGCGTGCCGCAGGCGCCGAGCAGTTGGAAGGCCTCGCCCAGGCCGTGCACCTCGATGAACGCGGCCGTCCAGGCGGCCCGCTCCTCGGGTGGGAGGACGGCGAGCAGCTTGGCGGGGGCGCCGGTGACGCGGGGGGCGCGGGCCCGTCCGGCGCCGCGGGCGGGCGGTGCGGGCGCCGGGCCGAGCAGCGCCCGGGCCCAGTCGGCGTCGTGCTGGCGGACGGCGGCGCGCGCCCAGGCCTCGCGCAGGTCGTCGGCCCAGCTGCTGCTGGTCTCGTCGATGCTGTCGCCGACCCGCAGGGCGAGCAGCTGTTCCGGTGTCAGGCCGGTGCTCTCGGGCCAGAGCCGCAGCGGCGCGGCGGCGATCACCTCGCCGAACCACCAGGCCCGTTCGCCGCGTCCGGTGGGGGATTTGGGCGGTATGCCGTCGCGCTGCATGGCCGCGTCGCACTCGGCGGGCGGGGTGACCAGCAGGTGCGTCCCGGCCGCGGCGAGGCGGACGGCGGCCCTCGCCCGCTCGGCCATCCGCCGGGCGAGGGCCGAGCCGGGCAGGGTGGAGAGCAGTTCGGCGGCGGTGGCGCGGACGTTCTTGCTGCGGTCGCTGAGGGCGGCCTCCAGGAAGGGTTCGTCGGCGGCGGAGAGGCCGTCCTGGAGGGCGTCCAGGAAGAGCAGGCGGTCCTCGGCGCGCTCGGTGGACCAGGTGCCGCTCAGCAGCTCCAGGCCGGCGGCCGGATCGCGGCGGCGCAGCAGGGTGAGGTGGGTGACCCGCTCGGCGAACAGGCCCTCGTGCCACAGCTGGTGGTCGACGGGCCCGCCGGGCTGCTCGGCCGGGTCGGGGGCGGCTGTGCGCAGCACGAAGCGCCAGTCGGGGTTCTGCTCGGCCAGCCAGCGGCCCAGCGGTCCGGCCAGCGCGACGGCGTCGGAGCGCAGTTCGCTGCGGGCGCGGGCGGCGTCGAGCAGGCCGGGTATCAGTGCGCCGGGCGGGCGCAGACCCCGGGCGCGGGCGGTGGCGAGCCACTGCGGGAGCAGTTCGGCGAGGTTGGCCAGGGTGGCGCCGCCGCTGCCGCCGGACCGGCCGGCCAGCAGGACGGCGAGCCGGCGGGCGGCCGCCGCGGGCAGCTCGGGGCGCCCGTCCTCGGGCGCGGGCGGGCCGGGCGGTCCGGCGGCGGGGACGGGCAGGGCGCCAGCCCGGCGGCGGACGGTGGCGAGGGCGGCCAGCTCCAGCAGCGCGGTGGCCGGGTCGGCCTGGTCGACGGTGTCGGCGAGCGGCAGGGTGGTGGCCGGGAGCGGGCGGCGGTCGGTGCCGAGCAGGGCGGTTGTGTGCAGGGTCTCCCACGGGTCCTGGGTGATCGTCATCTTCGGTGCTCCTGAGGTGTGCTCGGGCGTGTCCTGATCCACAAGGCACGCCCTAGACGGTGGTGAGGCCGATCGGGCGGTCGTGGCCGGCCCAGGCCGTGACCGGGGCGAAGCCCTGGTGGCCGTACTCGCCGAAGACCGTCAGCGGGCGGCCGGTGGAGACCGCGGCCAGCCGCCACAGGGCCGCCTCCGGGAGGGCCGAGGTGCGGACGGGCAGGGTGTGGTGGCCGTCCGTCAGGTACCAGCCGTCCGGGGTGCGGACGGGCACGGCGCCGGTGAGGACGGTCGGCCAGCTGTCCAGCCACGGGTCGTCGGCGACGGCGGTGCCGTAGCCGGCGACCGCCTCGGCGACGGTGAGGCCGTCGGGCGGGCCGGCCGGGCCGGGCTCGGGGGCGCCGTAGCGGGTGCCGAGGGCGGCGCGCAGCGGGCGGGCGCCGGGGTGGAAGGCGAGGTCGGCCTCCAGCAGGTGGCCGGTGGGCAGGGCGAGGTCGGGGGCCTGGCCGGGGCGGCCGAAGGCGAGCAGCAGGGCGGGGCGGCCGGTCTTGGCGCCGCGCAGCCAGACCCGGCGGGTGGTGAGCCGTTCGTCGGCGGAGTCGCGGCTGCCGAGCACCTGCCAGCGGTCGCGCACGGTGGGGCCGGCCAGGATCTCGGCGGTGTCGGTGGGGTAGCCGACCCGGGTGCGGACGGTGGCGGCCAGTTCGGCCGGCAGTTCGTCGACGCGGGTGGCGGCGGTGGCGAGCAGGTGCAGCATCGCGTACTCCTCCAGGAGCCGGTCCTGCGGGGCGGCGTCGAGTTCGCGGACCCGGGTGGCCAGGCCGGGGGCCTGGGCGTCGACCATTCGGGCGGCGACCTCTTCCCAGGGCCCGGCGGTGGACTGGTCGGCCAG
This sequence comes from Kitasatospora sp. NPDC127121, assembly GCF_042677305.1. Taxonomy (NCBI): domain Bacteria; kingdom Bacillati; phylum Actinomycetota; class Actinomycetes; order Kitasatosporales; family Streptomycetaceae; genus Kitasatospora; species Kitasatospora sp. NPDC127121. The sequence continues at coordinate 33,805 of NZ_JBHXTQ010000022.1, forward strand.
GCCGTGCCGGATCCGGTCGGCCAGGCGCAGCCGCAGCTCGGCCGCGCCGGCCGCCACCCGGGCACCGCGCCGCTCGGCCCGGCGGCGGGCGGCGGCCGGGTCGGCGGGGGGCGCGGCGCGCTTCTCGGCGCGCTCCTCGCGGGAGGTGAGCCAGTCGGCCGCCCATGCGGCGGGTTCGGCGGCCGGGACGGCCTCCGGGGCGCCGCTCCACAGCAGGAGGAGCCCGAGCGCGTGCTTGCACGGGAACTTCCGGCTGGGGCAGCTGCACTGGTAGGCGGGCGTGGCGAGTTCGATCACGGTGCGGTACGGCGTGCTGCCGCTGCCCTTGCACTCGCCCCAGAGCGCGGTGCCGTCGGTGCCCGCCCCGGACCAGGGCGCGGGCGAGGAGAGCTTGCCGGCCGCCTTCTGCGACGCGGCGTCAGGTGCCAGGTACAGGACGTGTTCGGTGCTCCAGCGTTCCTCCATGCGACCGACGGTAGGCGGCGGCACTGACATCGGCTGACCGCCCGTCGGGAGCGCCCCGGGGTTTGTCAGTGCCGGGGTGCAGGGTGGTTCCCACAGGCCGGGACGCCGGCCCCAGCTCCCCCCGATCACCCTGCCGCCGAGGGCACCCGTGTGCCCGGCGGCCGACCCGAAGGAGCCCCCGTGACCGACGTTCTGCGGCAGCATGCCGAGGACGCCTTCGCCGGTGAACTGGCCGCGCTGGCCGCGCAGGACGACCGTCCGCGCCCGGAGCGCTGGAAGCTCTCGCCGTGGGCCGTGGCGACGTACCTGCTCGGCGGCGAACTGCCCGACGGCACCCCGATCACCCCCAAGTACATCGGCCCGCGCCGGGTGGTGGAGGTCGCCGTCACGACCCTGGCGACGGACCGCGCGCTGCTGCTGCTCGGCGTGCCCGGCACCGCGAAGACCTGGGTGTCCGAGCACCTGGCCGCGGCGATCAGCGGCGACTCCACCCTGCTGGTGCAGGGCACCGCCGGCACCCCGGAGGAGGCCGTCCGGTACGGCTGGAACTATGCCCGGCTGCTCACCGACGGCCCGAGCCGGGACGCCCTGGTGCCCTCGCCGCTGATGCGGGCGATGGCGGACGGCAAGCTCGCCCGGATCGAGGAACTGACCCGGATCCCGGCCGACGTGCAGGACAGCCTGATCACCATCCTGTCCGAGAAGACGCTGCCGGTGCCGGAGTTGGGCGGCGAGACGCAGGCGGTGCGCGGCTTCAACGTGATCGCCACCGCGAACGACCGCGACCGCGGCGTCAACGAGCTGTCCAGCGCGCTGCGCCGGCGGTTCAACACCGTCGTGCTGCCGCTGCCGGGCTCGCTGGAGGAGGAGGTCGACATCGTCACCCGCCGGGTGAACCAGCTCGGCCGCTCCCTGGAGCTGCCCGAACTGCCCGGCGGCGCCGAGGAGATCAGGCGGGTGGTCACCGTGTTCCGCGAGCTGCGGGCCGGGATCACGACGGACGGGCGGACGAAGGTCAAGAGCCCGAGCGGCACCCTCTCCACGGCGGAGGCGATCTCGGTGGTGGCCAACGGCCTCGCCCTGGCCACTCACTTCGGGGACGGCGTGCTGCGCGCCGGGGACGTGACGGCCGGCATCCTCGGCGCCGTCGTCCGGGACCCGGTGGCGGACCACGCGGTGTGGCGCGAGTACGTCGAAGGGGTGGTGCGCGAGCGCGACGGTTGGAAGGACTTCTACCGGGCCGCCCGCGAGGAGGTGCGATGACCGCGGACGTCGCGCTGCTCGGCATCCGGCACCACGGCCCGGGCTCGGCCCGGGCGGTGGCCGCCGCGCTGGAGCGGTGGCGGCCGGACGCGGTGCTGATCGAGGGCCCGCCGGAGGCCGACGGCATCGTCCACCTCGCGGCCGGGAACGGCCTGGTGCCGCCGGTCGCGCTGCTGGCCCACGCGGTGGACGACCCGGCGAGGGCCGCGTTCTGGCCGTATGCCGAGTTCTCCCCGGAGTGGGTGGCGATCCGCTACGGCGTCGAGCGGGAGCTGCCGGTCCGCTTCATCGACCTGCCCGCCGGGTACGGCCTCGGCCCCGCCGCCGAGGCCGCCGAGGCGGGGGAGGCCGGGGAGCCGGGGGAGCCCGCCGGGCCGGTCGCCGACCCGCTGGCGCTGCTCGCCGAGGCGGCCGGGTACGACGACCCGGAGCGCTGGTGGGAGGACGTGGTCGAGCACCGCGCGCCCGGTGCGGGCGGCGCGGACGACCCGGACGGACTGGCGCCGTTCGCCGCCGTCGCGGAGGCGATGGCGGCGCTGCGCGCGGAGGGCCTCGGCGAGTCCCGGCGGGACGAGCTGCGCGAGGCGTACATGCGCCAGCAGATCCGGGCCGCCCGCCGCGCCGGGCACCGCCGGATCGCCGTGGTGTGCGGGGCCTTCCACGTGCCCGCGCTGGCGGTGCTGCCGACGGTCGCGCACGACCGGGCGCTGCTCGCCGCACTGCCGCGGAAGGTGCGGACGGACATCACCTGGGTGCCGTGGACGCACCGCCGGCTCTCCCAGGCCACCGGCTACGGCGCGGGCGTGCAGTCACCGGGCTGGTACCACCACCTGTTCGGCACAGAGGGCGATCCGGTGCCGCGCTGGCTCGCCCGGGCCGCCGAACTGCTGCGCGCCGAGGACCACCCGGTCTCCTCCGCCCACGTCATCGAGGCGGTCCGGCTCGCCCGCACGCTGGCGGTGCTGCGCGGCCGCCCGCTGGCCGGCCTGACCGAGACCCTGGACGCCGTCCGGGCGGTGCTCTGCGAGGGTTCGGACGTCGCCCTGGAGCTCGTCCGGGACCGCTTGGTGGTCGGCGACGCGCTCGGCGAAGTCCCGGACGCGGCACCGGCGGTGCCGCTCCAGCGGGACCTCACCCGCTGGCAGCGCACGCTGCGGCTCAAGCCCGAGGCCGCGCCGAAGGACCTCGACCTTGACCTGCGCAAGGACACCGACGCGGCCCGCTCGCGGCTGCTGCACAGGCTGCGGCTCCTGGGTGTCGACTGGGGCGTGCCGGCCCGCTCGGCGGTCAACTCGACCGGGACGTTCCGGGAGAGCTGGCGGCTGTGCTGGCAGCCCGAGTTCGCGGTCCGGATCGCCGAGGCCGCCCAGTGGGGCACCACGGTGGAGGAGGCGGCGACCGGCAAGGCCGTCGGCACCGCCCGCGCCGCCGCCGAACTCGCCGAGCTGACCGGCCTGGTGGAGACCTGCCTGCTGGCCGGGCTGGCCGGCGCGCTGCCCGCCGTGATGCGGGTGCTCGCCGACTGCGCCGCGCTGGACACCGACGTCGCGCACCTGGCCGGGGCGCTGCCCGCGCTGGTCCGGGCGCTGCGCTACGGCGACGTGCGCGGCACCGACCACGGCGCGCTCGGCGAGGTCGCCACCGGCCTGGCCGACCGGATCTGCGTAGGGCTGCCGCCCGCCTGCGTCGGGTTGGACGCCGAGGGGGCGGCGGCGATGCGCGGCCGGCTCGACGAGGTGCACGGCGCGATCGGCCTGCTCGGCCCGGCCGCCCGTCCGGAGCCGGACGCCCCGGAAGGCCCGGACGCCCCGGACGAATCAGCGGGCCCGGGCACCCCGGCAGCCTCCCCGGGCCCGGACGGTTCCGAGGCCCTGGCCGACCGCTGGGCCGCCGCCCTGCGCTCGCTGGCCCGCCGCGAGCCGGCCGGCGGCCCGGCCACCGGCGCCCCCGGCCTGCTGCGCGGGCGCGCCGTCCGGCTGCTGCTGGACGACGGGCGGCTCGACTCCGAGGAGGCCGCCGGCCGGCTGCGGCTGGTCCTGTCCACCGCCAACGCCCCGGCGGACGCGGCCGGCTGGATCGAGGGCTTCCTCACCGGCGGCGGCGCCCTGCTGCTGCACGACCCGCGCCTGCTCGCCCTGCTCGACGAGTGGCTGACCGGCGTGCCCGGCGAGGTCTTCACCGACGTCCTGCCGCTGCTGCGCCGCACCTTCGCCGGGCTGGAGGCGGGCGTCCGCAGCACCATCGGCGGCCGGGTCGCGGCTGGCCCGCTCGGCGAGGCCCCGGCGGCCCCGACCCCGGGCGGCACCCTCGACCCGGCCCGGGCCGACGCCGCCGTCCCGGTGGTGGCCCTGCTGCTCGGCGCCCGCCCCCGGATCCCCCGGCAGGCCGCCGGCCGCAACACCTGACACCCGTGAAGGAGGACCTGATGGCGACCACGACCGACGAACGGCTGCGCCGCTGGCGGCTGGTGCTCGGCGGCGAGGCCGACGGCACCGGCTGCGCCCTGCGCGGCCGGGACGCCGCGATGGACGGCGCGCTGGCCGCGCTCTACCGCGGCGCGCCCGAGGAGGGCGGCCGGGGGGCCCGCGGCGGCCGGCGCAGCGCCGGGCTGGGCGGCTCGGCCCCGCAGGTGGCGCGCTGGCTGGGCGACATCCGCGAGTACTTCCCGTCCACCGTCGTCCAGCTGATGCAGCAGGACGCGATCGCCCGGCTCGGCCTGGAGCGGCTGCTGCTGGAACCCGAGATGCTGGAGGCCGTCGAACCGGACGTGCACCTGGTCGGCACCCTGCTGTCGCTCAAGCACGCGCTGCCCGAGACCACCCGGGAGACCGCCCGGGCCGTGGTCGGCAAGGTGGTCGCCGATCTGGAGCGCCGGCTCGCCGACCGCACCAGGGCCACCCTGGGCGGCGCCCTCGACCGCAGCGCCAAGGTCAACCGGCCCCGCCACCGCGACATCGACTGGGACCGCACCATCCGGGCCAACCTGAAGAACTACCTGCCCGAGCACGGCACCGTCGTGCCCGAGCGGCTGGTCGGCTACGCCCGCGCCCAGCGCGCGGTGAAGAAGGACGTCATCCTCTGCATCGACCAGTCCGGCTCGATGGCCCCGTCGGTGGTGCACTCGGCGGTGTTCGGCGCGGTGCTCGCCTCGATGCGCACGCTGGACACCCGGTTGGTCGTCTTCGACACCTCGGTGGTCGACCTCACCGAACAGCTCACCGACCCGGTCGACGTCCTGTTCGCCACCCAGCTCGGCGGCGGCACCGACATCAACCGCGCGCTCGCCTACTGCCAGTCGAGGATCACCCGGCCGTCCGAGACCGTGGTGGTGCTGATCAGCGACCTCTACGAGGGCGGCATCCGGGACGGCATGCTCAAGCGCGTCGCCGCGATGAAGGCGGCCGGCGTCCAGTTCATCGCCCTGCTGGCGCTCTCCGACGAAGGTGCGCCCGCCTACGACCACGCCCACGCCGCCGCCCTGGCCGCCCTGGGGGCCCCGGCCTTCGCCTGCACCCCGGACGCCTTTCCGGAGATCATGGCCGCGGCGATCGAGAAGCGCCCGCTGCCGGTGCCTGACCAGGGAGTGTGAGGATTCACCCGGACGTGCGAACCGGCCGACCGGCGGACGGGGGGTGCGCCGACCGCCCCCGTAGGCTGTCTGTGACGGTTCTCACCACGGACGGGCAGGCCCCGGGCGAAACAGTCCCGTCGTACGGGGATAACCTGCCAGACGGACGTGACGCGCGTGTTGATTGACGTGTGCGCCCGTGGCTGTGTGGGCCGCAAGGCCGTACCTCTGCGTACCCGCACCGCCCCGACGACCCGCAGCGAAGATCCTGCCGTGGCACGCTCGTAGAGACACAATCCGCGACCACGAACAAGGACAAACACGTGGACCTGTTCGAGTACCAGGCGAGGGACCTCTTCGCCAAGCACGGTGTGCCCGTGCTTGACGGTGATGTGATCGAGACCGCCGCAGACGCTGCCGCCATCGCGGAGCGCTTCGGCGGCCGCGCCGTCGTCAAGGCTCAGGTGAAGGTGGGTGGCCGAGGCAAGGCCGGTGGCGTGAAGCTCGCCTCCGACCCGGCTGACGCCGTCGCCAAGGCCGAGGCGATCCTCGGCATGGACATCAAGGGCCACACCGTCCACAAGGTGATGCTGGCCCAGACCGCGGACATCAAGGACGAGTACTACGTCTCGTTCCTGCTGGACCGCACCAACCGCACCTTCCTGGCGATGGCCAGCGTCGAGGGCGGCGTGGAGATCGAGGTCGTCGCCGAGGAGAACCCCGACGCGCTCGCCAAGATCCCGGTCGACGCCAACGAGGGCTGCACCCCGGAGAAGGCCGCCGAGATCGTCGCCGCGGCGAAGTTCCCGGCCGAGATCGCCGACCAGGTTGCCGACGTCCTGCAGAAGCTGTGGAAGGTCTTCATCGCCGAGGACGCGCTCCTCGTCGAGGTCAACCCGCTGATCAAGTCCGGCGAGGGCAAGATCATCGCGCTTGACGGCAAGGTCTCGCTGGACGAGAACGCCGAGTTCCGCCAGCCCGAGCACGAGGCCCTGGAGGACAAGGCCGCGGCCAACCCGCTGGAGGCCGCCGCCAAGGCCAAGGGCCTGAACTACGTCAAGCTCGACGGCCAGGTCGGCATCATCGGCAACGGCGCGGGCCTCGTGATGAGCACCCTCGACGTGGTCGCCTACGCCGGTGAGAACCACGGCGGCGTCAAGCCCGCCAACTTCCTCGACATCGGCGGCGGCGCCTCCGCCGAGGTCATGGCGAACGGCCTGGAGATCATCCTGGGCGACCCCGACGTCAAGTCGGTGTTCGTCAACGTCTTCGGCGGCATCACCGCCTGTGACGCGGTCGCCAACGGCATCGTGCAGGCCCTCGCGCTCCTGGAGAGCAAGGGCGAGAACGTCACCAAGCCGCTGGTCGTCCGTCTGGACGGCAACAACGCGGAGCTGGGTCGCAAGATCCTCGACGACGCCAACCACCCGCTGGTCCAGCGCGTGGACACCATGGACGGCGCCGCTGACCGCGCCGCCGAGCTGGCCAACAAGTAAGGAAGGGGACTTTCACACCATGGCTATCTTCCTTACCAAGGACAGCAAGGTCATCGTCCAGGGCATGACCGGCTCCGAGGGCATGAAGCACACCCGCCGCATGCTCGCCTCCGGCACCCAGATCGTCGGCGGTGTCAACCCGCGCAAGGCCGGCACCACGGTCGACGTCGACGGCACCGAGGTGCCCGTCTTCGGCGGCGTCGCCGAGGCCATGGAGAAGACCGGTGCCGATGTCACCGTCATCTTCGTGCCGCCGAAGTTCACCAAGGACGCCGTCGTCGAGGCCATCGACGCCGAGATCGGCCTGGCCGTCGTCATCACCGAGGGCGTTCCGGTGCACGACACCGCCGCCTTCTGGGCGTACGCCGGTTCGAAGGGCAACAAGACCCGGATCATCGGCCCGAACTGCCCCGGCCTGATCAGCCCCGGACAGTCGAACGCCGGCATCATCCCGGCCGACATCACCACCTCCGGCAAGATCGGTCTGGTCTCGAAGTCGGGCACCCTGACCTACCAGCTCATGTACGAGCTGCGGGACATCGGCTTCTCCTCGGCCGTGGGCATCGGCGGTGACCCGGTCATCGGCACCACCCACATCGACGCCCTCAAGGCGTTCCAGGAGGACCCGGAGACCGAGCTCATCGTCATGATCGGTGAGATCGGCGGCGACGCCGAGGAGCGTGCCGCGGCCTACATCGCCGAGCACGTCACCAAGCCGGTCGTCGGCTACGTCGCGGGCTTCACCGCCCCCGAGGGCAAGACCATGGGCCACGCCGGCGCCATCGTCTCCGGCTCCTCGGGTACCGCCCAGGCGAAGAAGGAGGCCCTCGAGGCCGCCGGTGTCAAGGTCGGCAAGACGCCGTCCGAGACCGCCCGCCTGGCGCGCGAGATCATCGCCGGCTGACGTCGGTCGACTGCGTAGCGAGCGCCCCTGCCCGTGAAGGGCAGGGGCGCTCGCGCGTTCGCGGACGCCGTCAGTGCGGTGTCGACCCGGTCGTGCACGGCAGCGGTGACCACAGCGGGCAGACCTCCGGGCCCTGCGGCGGCGGGGCGCCCGCCCCCCGGGCGACCGCCGGCAGCTCCCACCGCGCGGCGGCCTGCGGCGCCGACTCCATCACGACCGCCTCCACTCCCGGCGTCGGGCTGCACCACAGGCTGCGGACGACGTTCGGCGGCCCGCCCGGCAGCGCCGGCACACCCGACACAACAGGCGCGCCCGGCACGCCCGCGTTCGCCGTCGACAGGCACATCGCCGGCTCCGGCGGCTCCGGGGAGCGGAACAGCGTCACCGGCCGGATCCCCACCAGCGTCGCCAGCGCCGCCCCGCCCACCGCCGCCGTCAGCAGCGCCGCCGCCCCCGTCCGGCTCGCCGTCCACAGCCGGTGCCGGGCCAGCAGCACCGGCACCGGCGGCCGGTGCGGCTGCGGGCAGCCCCGGACCGCCGCCCGGTGCAGCAGCCCGCTCAGGCCGTCCGCGAACCCCGGTGCCGCCGGATCCGGCCCCAGCAGCTCCGGCACCCACCGGGCCAGCGCCACCCGGGCCGCCCACACCCGCCCCTCGGCCGCCGCCAGCGTCGACTCCACCTCCACCGCGACCGCCGCCGCCGGCAGGCCCAGCCCGTCGTGCAGCACCAGCGCCCGGCGCTGCGGCCGGGACAGCCGCCGCAGCGCCTTCAGCAGCGCCCGGTCCCGGTCGGTCAGCCGGTCGTGATCGGGCAGCACCGCCTGCGACTCGTCCGCCGGCCGTACCCGGATCCGCCGGTGCGGCAGCTTCCAGGCGTGCATCCGCCGGGGCCCGCCCCGGTGCCACGGGGACAGCGCCAGCTCGCACGCCCGTACCCGTACCCACCCTTCCGGATCCCCCGTCGCGGCCACCTCCGCCCAGCCCCGGCGCGCGGCCCCGAACGCCAGCCGGACGCAGTGCGCCGCCCGGTGCCGGCAGGCGGTCAGCAGGAACATCTGCTGCACCAGCCGGGTGTGCGCCTGCTCGTACAGCTCCTCGAAGCTCCCGGCCGGCCCGGCCCGCTCGTCGTCGGCCGGCGTGGCCGCGTGGGCGGGCCGCCCGGTGCCGGCGGCCGGGTCGTCGGGTCGGGCCTGCGCCGCGGGCGGGGTGTCGCGGGTGCCAGGCGGTGTCATGGTGGCGGCGGGTGTGCTGATGCTCCCTCCCGGGGCGTTCGGGGCCGCCTGGGCGCTAGCGGCGTCGGTGGCGTGGGCGTGGGCGTGCGCGGGGGCGGGGTGGGTGGCCTGGCCGGGGTGCTCTCCTCCGGTGCCGAGGACGGGCGGGCGCGGCGGCGCGGGGTCGGGGGTACGGGGGGCGGCGGCAGGGTCCGCCTGGGCGTCGCCCGGCGCGTCGGGGCCGGGTGGTGTGGGGCCGGGTGGTGCGGGGTCGGGGCTCTTCGGGCGGGCGGTGGTGAGGGCGACGGCCTCGGCCTCGGTGGCCGCGCCGAGTTTGCGCATGGCCCGCTGGACGTAGCTGCGGGCGGTGGCCGGGGTGACGCCGAGGGCGGCGGCCGCCTGCGGGAGGTCGCGACCGGCGGCGAGGTGGGCGAGCACCTGGGCCTCACGGGGCGTCAGTTTCCCTAGGGGGCGCGCCGCGTCCTGGTCGGGGCGGGTGGCCCGGGGTTTGCGGGGGCGGTTCTCGGGGGTGGGGGAGTCGGCGCCGGCGGGGTGTTCGGCGGTAGGTGGCGTGGTCATCAGACGCTCCGGGCCGGTGCGCCGGCGGCTTGGGGATCGGGTCTGAAAATGCGCATAAGCCAATAATCTGGGACACGGCGGCGGTTTGCCGCTTCACGGGGCATGGCGAGTCGCCTTGGCACCATGAGGCGCATGACGCAGCTGATGGGCCGTCCGATCCTGGAACTGCCGGGCGAATTGGGCGGACGCCCGTTGCCGGCCGACCTGTTGGCGGGGGTGCGGACGGCACTGGTCGGCCTGGCGGTGGTCGGGGTGCCGGTGCTCGGACTCTGGGTGGCGACGCCGTACGCGGACAACGGGGCGACCGGCGCCACCCGGTTGGCGGGGGCGCTGTGGCTGCTCGGGCACGGCGCGCCGGTGCTGCGGGGGGACGCGGGCGCCCCGCTGACCGTCACCCCGCTGCTGCTGGGCGTGCTGGCGGTGGCTCAGCTGTACCGGGCCGCCGCCGCGGTGGCGTCGCGGCGCGGGCCCCGGCCGCGCTGGGGCGGCCCGGCGGCGGTCTGGGCGGGCTACTGCGCGGTCGCGGTGGCGGTGGTGCTGCACTGCACGGGCGCCGGGCTGTTCCGGGCCAGGGTGCTGCCGGACGTCCTGGTGGTGGGGTTGCTGGCCGGGCTGGCGACGGCGGCGGGCGCGCGTTCGGCCCGGGCCGCCGGCCCCGACGCCCCGCCCCGCCGCCCGGCGTGGCCGCTGCTGGACCGGCTGCCCGCGCCGCTCCGACCGGCCGGCGGCGCGGCGGCGGTGCGCGGCTCGGTGCTGGCGGCCGGGGCGGGCCTGGTGGCGGCGGGCGGGGTGCTGGTGGCGGTGGCGGCGGCGCTGGACGCGGCGGTCGGGGGCGGGCACGGGATGGCGGTGCTCGGGCGCGGGCCGGCGGCCCTGGTCGGGCTGCTGCTGCTCGGGGTGGTGCTGCTGCCGAACGCGGTGCTCTGGGGGACGGCGTATGCCCTGGGCCCGGGGTTCGCGGTGGGTTCCGGGACGGTGGTGGCGCCGGGCGGCACCGTGCTGGGCCCCGTCCCGGAGTTCCCGATGTTCGCCCTGCTGCCGGCGGAGGGCCCGGGTGGCTGGCGGCTGGCGGCACTGCTGCTGCCGGTGCTGGCGGGGGTGGTGCCGGCGGTGCTGCTGGGCCGGGCGGCGGCCGGCCCGCGCGCAGCGGCCGAGGCGGGGTCCGGGACCGGCGACGGGGACGGCAACGGGGGCGGCGACGGACCGTGGCCGCTCGCGGTGACGGTGGTGGTGGTGCTGGTGGCGGCGCTGCTGACCGGCGTCGCGGTGGCGGCGGCGAGCTGGCTGGCGGGTGGCGCGCTGGCGGGCGGCCGGATGGCCCGGCTGGGGCCGGCGCCCTGGTGGACGGGACCGGCGGCGGCGGGCTGGTTCGCGCTGGTGGCCGTGCCGGGCGCGCTGCTGGTGCGCCATCGGGCGCTGTGCCCCGCGACCGTCCCGGAGGCCGACGAAGGGGTTGACGGAGAGGTTGACGGGCAGACCGCCGAGGAACTCGACGCGGACGCCGACGAGGAGGCCCTGCCCGCCGCCCGCGCCCGGTCGGCCGAGCGGCTGCGCCGGGGGGTGCTGCTGCTGCGGGCCCGCGGGTACGCCGCGGTGCTGCGCCTGGGCGGGCGGGGCCCCGGAAGTGATTAGGGCGTGTCCGGCAAGATCGGCCGGACCGGGCCTAGCCGGCGTTCCCGGTGAAGTCGACGTACCACTTGGGCGCGAACCGGTCGCAGTTGTCGGCGCCGACGGAGGTCAGCGAGTCCCGGACGCAGGTGACGTAGTCGTTGTAGTACATCCCGAGGCCGATCACCGAGGTCGCGACCACGACGGTCATCGCGCCGGTGAGGATTCCGGCGAGCGCGGCCGGGGTGAGCGGGTTCGGGGTGGCGGGCTGGCGGGCGGCGGTCTGGGGGGCGGCGCCGGTGACGGCGGCGGCCGGGGCGGGCTTGGGGGTCCGCAGCGCGCTGATGCCCCACACGATGCCGAGCGCGCCGACGAACAGGGCGGCCCAGTGGAAGCCGGCGAACAGGCAGACCAGCGCGAGCGGCCCGGCCAGTGCGGCGTTGCGGGCCCGGCGCTGGGCGGGGTCGGCGGGGTCGAGCTTGGGCGGCTGCGGGGCCGGTGGGGTGGGGCGGCCGTCCTCGGGCCGGCCGGGGCCCCAGGGGTGCGGCGGCGGGAGCTGCGGGCGTTCGCCGGCGCCCTGGCCGCCGGTGCCGTCCGGGCCCTCGCCGGGCCAGGGGTTGCGCGGCTGCCACGGCTGGTCCGGGGCATCCGCCGGCGGCGGCGCGAAGGGGTTGCGCTCGCCGGTGTCGTCACCGCTGCTCATGGTTCAGCCATTCCTTCTCGGTCGGGGCGGCGGTCTCCCGCCTTCCCTATGATCCCGCAGCCGTTCGCCGGTCCTCAGGCGGCCTGCCCGCTGCGCGGGTGCCGGGAGGGCCCGTGCCCGGGGCGACTCCGCTGTGCGGGCCGGAGGAGATCCCCGTCTCAACTACGCGCGTAGCGCCGCCGGGAGGGTGCGGAGGCCGTCCGACCAGCCGTTATCGTGGTGACGGTCAGCAGCTCGCAGAGGTTCCCGGGTGCCCGCGTCGCGGTGGGTTCTCCTGGTGTTCCCCCTCGCTCGACCTGCCGTTCGTAGTGGCCCCACCACCGGTGGACGTACCAGCGGGCGGCGCCCGACCTACGGAGAATCGCGCAGTGGCCGCCGCCCCCGCCCAGCTCTTCCCGCCCCGTACGCCCGGACCGGCCCGCCTGGTGGTGCTGGTCTCCGGTTCCGGCACCAATCTGCAGGCGCTGCTCGACGCCGCAGCCGATCCGGCGTACGGCGCCGAGATCCTCGCCGTGGGTGCGGACCGCGACGGCATCGCGGGCCTGGAGCGGGCCGAGAAGGCGGGCCTGCCGGTCTTCGTCCACCGGGTGAAGGACTTCGCCGACCGGGCCGACTGGGACCGCGCGCTGACCGCCGCCGTCGCCGCCCACGAGCCGGACCTGGTGGTCACGGCCGGGTTCATGAAGATCCTCGGCCCCGAGTTCATCGCGGCCTTCGCCGGGCGGATCGTCAACACCCATCCCGCACTGCTGCCCTCCTTCCCCGGCGCCCACGGCGTCACCGACGCGCTCGCGTACGGGGTGAGGGTCACCGGCTGCACCGTCCACCTGGTCGACGCCGGGGTGGACACCGGGCCGATCATCGCGCAGGGCGTCGTCGAGGTTGTCGACGCCGACCACGCCGATGGCGGCGAAGCGCTGCACGAGCGCATCAAGACTGTCGAGCGCAAGCTGCTCGTCGACGTCGTGGGCCGGCTGGCCCGCGAGGGCCACCGCATCGAGGACCGAAAGGTATGGATCCCGGCATGAGTGCCAGCTCCACCACCCCCCCTGTCTCCGAGAACATCCGTCCGATCCGTCGTGCGCTGATCAGCGTGTACGACAAGACCGGTCTGGAGGAGCTGGCCCAGGGCCTGCACGCCGCCGGGGTCGCCATCGTCTCCACCGGCTCCACCGCCGGCCGGATCGCCGCCGCCGGCGTCCCGGTGACCGAGGTCTCCGAGCTGACCGGCTTCCCGGAGTGCCTGGACGGGCGCGTGAAGACGCTGCACCCCCGCGTGCACGCCGGCGTGCTCGCCGACCTGCGGCTGGAGTCGCACCGCGCGCAGCTGGCCGAGCTGGGCGTCGAGCCCTTCGACCTGGTCGTGGTGAACCTCTACCCGTTCAAGGCCACCGTCGCCTCGGGCGCCACCCCGGACGAGTGCGTCGAGCAGATCGACATCGGCGGCCCGAGCATGGTCCGCGCCGCCGCCAAGAACCACCCGTCGGTGGCCGTGGTGGTCGACCCGGCCCGTTACGTCGACGTGCTGCGGGCCGCCCAGGAGGGCGGCTTCGACCTGGCCACCCGCAAGCGCCTGGCCGGTGCGGCGTTCGCGCACACCGCCGCGTACGACGTCGCGGTCGCCTCCTGGTTCGAGGCCGGCTACGCGCCGAGCGACGAGCGGTTCCCGGAGTTCCTGGGCGCCACCTGGGAGCGGCAGAACGTGCTGCGCTACGGCGAGAACCCGCACCAGGGCGCCGCGCTGTACAGCGACGGCAGCGGCGGCCTGGCCGGCGCGGAGCAGCTGCACGGCAAGGAGATGTCGTACAACAACTACGTCGACACCGATGCTGCCCGCCGCGCCGCGTACGACCACGCCGAGCCGGCCGTCGCGATCATCAAGCACGCCAACCCGTGCGGCATCGCGACCGGCGCGGACGTCGCCGAGGCGCACCGCAAGGCGCACGAGTGCGACCCGGTCTCGGCGTACGGCGGCGTGATCGCGGTCAACCGCCCGGTCACCGTCGAGCTGGCCGAGCAGATCGCCCCGATCTTCACCGAGGTCGTGGTGGCCCCCGGTTACGAGGACGGCGCCGTCGAGGTGCTGGCCCGGAAGAAGAACCTGCGGGTGCTGCTGGCCCCCGAGGCGCCGGCCAACCGCCAGGAGCTGCGCCCGGTCTCCGGCGGCGTGCTGCTCCAGGACGCCGACCGGGTGCAGGCCGAGGGCGACGACCCGGCGAACTGGCGGCTGGCCACCGGTGAGGCGCTGTCCGAGGCCGAGCTGGCCGAGCTGGCCTTCGCCTGGCGGGCCTGTCGGGCCGTCAAGTCCAACGCGATCCTGCTGGCCAAGGACGGCGCCTCGGTGGGCGTCGGCATGGGCCAGGTCAACCGGGTCGACTCCTGCAAGCTCGCGGTCGAGCGGGCCGGGGAGCGGGCCAAGGGCGCGTACGCGGCCTCGGACGCGTTCTTCCCGTTCGCGGACGGCCCTGCCATCCTGATCGCGGCCGGCGTCAAGGCGATCGTCCAGCCGGGCGGTTCGATCCGGGACGAGGAGGTCGTCGCGGCGGCCGCCGAGGCCGGGGTGACGATGTACTTCACCGGTGCGCGGCACTTCTTCCACTGATCGCGTTCCACCGCTCGCCCGGCGCACCGCCCGGGTGACGGCATGACAGAGCGGCCCGGCTCCTCCGGAAGGGGAGCCGGGCCGCTCGTCGTCCGATCGGCTCGGACCGGGCCGGTCAGTGGTGCGGCCGGTCAGTAGCGCGGCCGGGCGAACCAGGCGACGCCGTCCTTGACGCTCATCCCGACGATCATCGTGATCGAGACCGCGAGCCACATCAGCGTGAAGACGATGCCGACCGGGTTGGCGTTGTTGGCGAACGAGCCGGCCAGTCCCAGCAGGCCGAGCAGCGCGCCGAACGATCCGTACACCAGGGTGGTGATGCGGACCGCGGGCCCGCCCTTGCCGAACTTCACGCCCAGCGTGATGGAGAAGGCCGCGAACAGCGCGCACACGATGCCGACGACCACCAGCACGCCGGCCGCCGCGTTGCCGAAGCCGTTGAACGGGTCGCTCCCGTCGATCTGCTGGGCCCGGTTGGTGACCTCCTTGGCCGCCGCGGCGGCTATCAGGTAGATGCCGCCACCGATGATCTGCACGGCGCCGATGATGAACAGCAGCACCCGAGTGGTGACCACCAGGCCCGGCATGTTCTGCGGGACGGCCGGCGGGTAGCCGTAGCCCGGTCCGCCGTAGCCCGGCGCGGGCGGCGGGTAGCCGTACCCGGCCGGCGGGGCCTGCTGGGGGTAGCCGTAGCCGGGAGCCTGCGGCGGCTGGCCGTACGGGTTGTTCGGGTTGTTCGGGTCGGGCGGGTAACTCATCGATGCCTCCGGGCAGTTGCGGGGACGTGGGGACGGGACGGAGGGCCCGGTTCCGGTTGGCGAGTCGGGTCGCCGGTGGAACGGGACGCTAACGGAGGGGAGTGACAGCCCGGAGCGGATCCGGGCGCGGCCGGCTCAGGCGCGCGGTGAGAGCGCTGAGAGCGGTGAGAGCAGTGCGAGCGGAGTCGTCGACGGGCCCGTTGCGGGCAGGACGGCGCCGCAGTGGTCGGGCGGCTCGGTCTGAAGTGGTCGGCTCACGTGCTCTTTCCCCCGGGTACGCCCCCGCCGGGTGTCCGTCGGCCCGTCACCGGGCCGGGTCGCGGCAGGGAATGCCCGCATATCGTCAACCGGACGGCGGGGCCGTGTCCAGCCGGTTCCGCGCGCCGGACCGAGACTGTGGCGCAACCGCAACGTGGTCCGGGCCTTCCGTACCCGTCCGAACCCGTCCGACCGCAGGACGGGAGGACGACGGGGGCCGGCGGGAGGACGACGGGGGTTCGAAGACGGGCCCTGGTACGGCGGCTTGCCGCGATCCGGGAGAATGGGGTCATGACTGCCCAGATTCTCGATGGCAAGGCCACCGCCGCCGCGATCAAGTCCGAACTCGCCGCCCGCGTGGCGGTCCTCAAGGCGAAGGGCGTCACGCCCGGCCTCGGCACCGTCCTGGTCGGCGACGACCCGGGCAGCCGCTGGTACGTCAACGGCAAGCACAAGGACTGCGCCGAGGTCGGCATCGCCTCGATCCAGCGCGAGCTGCCCGCGACCGCCACCCAGGAGGACGTCGAGAACGTCGTCCGCGAGCTCAACGCCGACCCCTCCTGCACCGGCTACATCGTCCAGCTGCCGCTGCCCAAGGGCCTGGACCAGAACCCGGTCCTGGAGCTGATGGACCCGGACAAGGACGCCGACGGCCTGCACCCGACCTCGCTCGGCCGGCTCGCCCTGGGCATCGAGGGGCCGCTGCCGTGCACCCCGCTGGGCATCGTCGAGCTGCTGCGCCGGCACGACGTCGAGATCAACGGCGCCGAGGTGGTCGTGGTCGGCCGCGGCGTCACCGTCGGCCGCTCGATCGGCCTGCTGCTGACCCGCCGCAGCGAGAACGCCACCGTGACCCTGTGCCACACCGGCACCCGGGACCTCGGCTACCACCTGCGCAAGGCCGACATCATCGTGGCCGCCGCGGGCGTGCCGCACCTGGTCAAGCCGGAGGACGTCAAGCCGGGCGCGGCGGTGCTGGACGTGGGCGTCAGCCGCAGCGAGGGCAAGATCGTCGGCGACGTGCACCCGGGCGTGGCCGAGGTGGCCGCCTGGATCTCCCCGAACCCCGGCGGCGTGGGCCCGATGACCCGCGCGATGCTGCTCAACAACATCGTCGTGGCGGCCGAGCGCCGCGCCGGCGTCTGACCCCGCGACCGACACCACCACGAGGGACGGCGAGCATGACGGAACCGCGACCGGCGCGGACCCCGCGCAGGCCGGTCAAGACCACCGGCACCCTGCCGCCCGAGGGCGCGGCCGCAGCCCTCGGACGCGACCACACCCTGCCGGTCCGGCAGTGGCCGATAACGCTGGTCCTGCTGGTGGTCGGGGCCGGCCTCGCGGTCACCTGGTTCGCCGACTTCAAGGACGGCTTCAAGTACGGGCTGCTGATCCTCGGCTGCGGGGTGCTGCTCGGGGCCGTCCTGCGGCTGGTGCTGCCCGAGGTCGGGATGCTGGCGGTGCGCAGCCGCTTCACCGACGTGATCGTGCTGACCTTCCTGGGAGCGTCGATCGTGCTGCTGACCCTGGTGGCGCAGCCGAACCCGTGGCTGGAGATCCCGTTGCTCGACAACATCGGCAAGTTGATCGGCCGGCCCAAGCACTGACGCCGGGGTGACCGTGACGGCCCCCGCCCTGCGAGCCAGGGCGGGGGCCGCCGTCCGTTGTGACGCATCAGCCAGGCCCGCACCCGCGGCGTACGCTTCCCTTTGCGATAACCTGACGCCGGTCTCTCGATGTCGAGAGACCATCCTCGGCTCCAGCGCGCCGGTGTGCCTGGGGCACCTGGCGATCTGCTGGAGAAGGTAGAAATGACCCGCACCCCCGTCAACGTCACCATCACCGGAGCGGCCGGCCAGATCGGCTACGCGCTGCTCTTCCGCATCGCCTCGGGCCACCTGCTCGGTGCCGACGTCCCGGTGAACCTGCGCCTCCTGGAGATCCCGCAGGGCCTCAAGGCCGCCGAGGGCACCGCCATGGAGCTCGTCGACTGCGCGTTCCCGCTGCTGCGTGACATCACGATCACCGCCAACCCGAACGAGGCCTTCGACGGCGCCAACGTCGCGCTGCTGGTCGGCGCCCGTCCGCGCACCGCCGGCATGGAGCGCGGCGACCTGCTGCAGGCCAACGGCGGCATCTTCGGCCCGCAGGGCAAGGCCATCAACGACCACGCCGCGGACGACATCAAGGTCCTGGTCGTCGGCAACCCGGCCAACACCAACGCCCTGATCGCCCAGCGCAACGCCCCGGACGTCCCGGCCGAGCGCTTCACCGCGATGACCCGCCTGGACCACAACCGCGCGGTCGGCCAGCTCTCCGTCAAGACCGGTGCGCCCGTCTCCGACATCAAGCGCGTCACCATCTGGGGCAACCACTCCGCCACCCAGTACCCGGACATCTTCCAGGCCGAGATCGCCGGCAAGCCGGCCTTCGAGGCCATCGGCAGCGACCAGGCCTGGCTGGACGAGACCTTCATCCCGACCGTCGCCAAGCGCGGCGCGGCCATCATCGAGGCCCGTGGCGCCTCCTCGGCCGCCTCGGCCGCCAACGCCGCCATCGACCACGTGTACACCTGGGTCAACGGCACCGCCGAGGGCGACTGGACCTCCATGGGCGTCGTCTCGGACGGCTCCTACGGCGTCCCGCAGGGCCTGATCTCCTCCTTCCCGGTCACCACCAAGGCCGGCAAGTTCGAGATCGTCCAGGGCCTGGAGATCTCCGACTTCTCGCGCGCCCGCATCGACGCCTCGGTCAAGGAGCTGACCGAGGAGCGCGACGCGGTCCAGGAGCTGGGCCTCATCTGAGCCCCGCAGCACAGCTTTTCCCGACGGCCCGCCGTCTCCTTCCCGGAGGCGGCGGGCCGCCGTGTGACCGGCCGCCGCCCCTTCTTCCACTCCCCGGGTGCCGGCCGGTCCTACACTGACCCGCTGTGAACGAAACCCTCGGGGACGCTCTGCTCGTCCTCGTCTTCATCCTGCTGGGCGGGCTGTTCAACGTCGCCGAGATCTCGCTGATCTCGCTGCGCGAGGGCCAGATCCGGACGCTGGAGGCGCTCGGCACCCGGCGGTCCGCCCGGGCCGCGCACCTGGCCGCCGACCCCAACCGCTTCCTGGCCGCCGTCCAGGTCGGCGTGACCTGCATGGGCTTCCTGTCCGCCGCCTTCGGCGCGGACACCCTGGCCGGCAAGGTCGCCCCGCTGTTCGTCCGGGCCGGGCTCACCGAGGGCGTCGCCGACGCGATCGCCCTGGTCGGCCTCACCCTGGTGATCAGCTACGTCTCGCTGGTGCTCGGCGAACTCACCCCCAAGCGGATCGGCCTGCAGCGGGCCGAGTCGATCGCGGTGATCGCGGCCCCGGTGGTGGACGTGATGTCGGTGGCGCTGCGCCCGGTGATCTGGCTGCTCGGCCACTCCACCAACCTGATGGTCCGCCTGCTGGGCGGCGACCCGGCCGCCGGCCGTGGCTCGATGAGCTCCGAGGAGCTGCGCGGCCTGGTCGCCGCCAACACCGAACTCGGAAGCGACGAACGGGCGTTGATCGCGGACGTGTTCTCCGCCGGGGAGCGGCAGCTGCGCGAGGTGATGGTCCCGCGCACCGAGGTGACCTTCCTGGACGCCGAGCGCCCGCTGGCCGCCGTCCGGCACCAGGCGGACACCTCGCCGCACTCGCGCTACCCGGTGGTCGAGGGCAGCGCCGACGCCGTGGTCGGCTTCGTGCACGTCCGCGACCTGTACGGCGCGCGCGGCGAGCAGGCCGCCAAGGTCCGCGACCTGGCCCGCCCGGTGAAGCTGCTGCCCGGCACCAAGCGGGTGCTGGAGGCGATGGGCGAGATGCGCCGCGAGGGCCACCACCTGGCCATCGTGGTGGACGAGTACGGCGGCACCGCCGGGATCGTCACCCTTGAGGACCTGGTCGAGGAGGTGATCGGCGAGATCCGGGACGAGTACGACCGGCCGGAGACCGCCGCCACCCGCCGGCTGGTCGGCGGCGGTATGGAGCTGGACGGCCTGCTCAACCTCGGCGACTTCACCGAGGAGACCGGCGCCACCCTGCCCGAGGGCCCGTACGAGACGGTGGCGGGCTGCCTGGTCGCCTCGCTCGGCCGGCTGCCCCGGGAGGGCGACCAGGTGCGCGTCCCGGTCGAGGGCGGTGGAGGGGTGCTGCTGACGGTGGCCAAGTTGGAGGGCCGGCGGATCGCCCGGGTGAGGGTGAGTGCGGTCACACTGGCGGAACCTCCTGGGGCGGACGTTTCCTGAGCGCCCGGTGGAACTGGAACAATGGCCCGCATGGTCAACGCAGCGGTCACTGGTCCGGTCAAGGACCGTCCCCGGGTTCTCTCCGGCATCCAGCCCACCTCCGGCTCGTTCCACCTCGGCAACTACCTGGGCGCGGTGCGCCAGTGGGTGGACCTGCAGAAGGAGAACGACGCCTTCTACATGGTCGTCGACCTGCACGCGATCACCGTCTCGCAGGACCCGAAGGAACTGCGCGAGAACACCCGGGTCTCCGCCGCCCAGCTGCTCGGCGCCGGCCTGGACCCGGAGCACTGCACCCTGTTCGTCCAGTCGCACGTGCCCGAGCACGCGCAGCTCGCCTGGGTGATGAACTGCCTCACCGGCTTCGGCGAGGCCTCCCGGATGACCCAGTTCAAGGACAAGTCCGTCCGGCACGGCGCGGACAGCACCACGGTCGGCCTGTTCACCTACCCGGTGCTCATGGTCGCGGACGTCCTGCTCTACCAGGCGGACGCCGTCCCGGTCGGCGAGGACCAGCGCCAGCACCTGGAGCTCACCCGCGACCTCGCCGACCGCTTCAACACCCGCTACAGCCCGACCTTCACGGTGCCGAAGCCGTACATCCTCAAGGAGACGGCGAAGATCCAGGACCTCCAGGACCCGGGCGCCAAGATGAGCAAGTCCGCCTCCTCGGACAAGGGCCTGGTCAACCTGCTGGACGAGGCGAAGGTCAGCGCCAAGAAGTTCAAGAGCGCCGTCACCGACACCGGCACCGTCGTCTCCTACGACGAGGACGGGAAGCCCGGCGTCTCCAACCTGCTGCGCATCCACTCCGCGCTCAGCGGCCAGTCGATCGACCAGCTGGTCGCGCACTTCGAGGGCAAGATGTACGGCGCCCTGAAGACCGAGCTGGCCGAGCTGTTCACCGAGTGGGTCACCCCCTTCCAGGAGCGCACCCGCACGTTCCTGGACGACCCGGCGGAGCTGGACAGGGTGCTGGCGATCGGCGCCGAGAAGGCCCGCGAGGTGGCCGCGCAGACGCTGGAGACGGTGTACGACCGGGTCGGCTTCCTCCCGGCCGCCAAGCGGTGACTCCCCTCACACGCCTGCCCGATGGTGACGGTCTCCCCGAGGCCGTCACCATCGGCGTGTCCGTGAGCGTTCCGGATCCGTACGGTGCGCAGATCCAGGACGCCCGGGCCGGGCACGGCGATCCGCTGGCCCGGTCGATACCGACGCACGTCACCCTGCTGCCGCCGACCGAGGTGCCCGCCGAGGCGCTGCCGAAGATCGAGGAGCACCTGGCGGCGGTGGCGGCCGCGCACCGGCCGTTCCGGATGCTGCTGCGCGGCGCCGGCACCTTCCGCCCGGTCTCCCCGGTGGTGTTCGTCCGGGTCGAGGAGGGCGCGCAGGAGTGCCGGCTGCTGGAGGCGGATGTCCGCTCCGGCCCGCTGGCCCGCGAGCTGGCGTTCCCGTACCACCCGCACGTGACGGTCGCGCACGGCCTGCCGGACGACGCGCTGGACCAGGCGTACGCGCAGGCGCGCGGCTTCCGGGCGGCCTTCCCGGTGCCGGGCTTCGGCCTCTCCCGCTTCGACGCGGACGAGGTCTGGCGGCCCTGGCGGAGCTACCTGTTCTCCTGAACTACCGCCCTGATCTTCAACTACCGTACTGACCTTCCGAGTTCGAGCATCCGGTCGACCACCCGGCGGGACGCGCCGCCGTCGTCCAGGACGCAGTGCTCGGCCCGGAAGCGCCGGTGGCGCTCCGCGTACCCGGGCGGCAGGGCCGCGCCGGTGTCGGCGAGTTCGCGCAGCGCGCCGAGCAGTCCGGCCGAGGTGGGGACGAGCGGGCCGGGGGCCTGCGGTTCGAAGTCGAAGTAGAAGCCGCGCAGGGTGTCGCGGTAGTGCTCCAGGTCGTAGGTGAAGAAGAGCACCGGGCGGCCGGTGACGGCGAAGTCGAACATGATCGACGAGTAGTCGGTCACCAGGACGTCCGCGACCAGCAGCAGTTCCTGCGGGTCGGGATAGTCCCCGCAGTCGTACAGGAAGCCGTCCCCGGCACCCGGCAGCGGCTCGCGGACGTGCGCGTGCGGGCGGATCAGCAGCACGTGGTCCCGGCCGAGCAGGCGCCGGGCGTGGTCGAGGTCCAGCCGCAGGCCGAGCCGGAAGCCGTCGCCGTCACCGCGCTGCTGATCCTCGCGCCAGGTCGGCGCGTACAGCACGATCCGCTTGCCGTCCGGGATGCCGAGCCGACGGCGGACGGCCGCTGCGGCGGCCTCGTCGGGGCGGGCGAGCACGTCGTTGCGCGGGTAGCCGGCCTCCAGGATCTCGCCGTCGTAGCGGAACGCGCGGCGCAGGATCGGGGTGGCGAACGGGCTGGGGGAGAGCAGCAGGCTCCACTGCGGGGTCTCCCGGTCGAGCGCCTCCAGGTAGCCGTGGTCGGCCAGCCAGGGGTTGTCGACGTCGTGGGCGATCCGCTTCAGCAGCGAGCCGTGCCAGGTCTGGAGCACCACCTGGCCGGGGCGGCGCTCCAGGAAGTCCGGGAAGTGCGTGTTGCCGACCAGGTACCGGCAGGTGGCCAGCGCGCGGTACCACTCCGGGCTCCAGATCCGGACGGCCCGGACCCCGGGCGGCAGTTCGGCCTGGGCGTCGTCGACCACCCAGAGGTGCTCCAACGGCGCGCCGCGGCGGGCCAGTTCGGCGTGCACCGCGCGCGGCGAGTCGGCGTAGCCGCGGCCGCCGAACACGTCGTACAGCACGGCCTCGCGCAGCGGTTCGCGGCGGGCGGCGGGGTAGTGGACGGCGCGCTGGCGGCTCTGCGTCCAGGCGCTGCGCTCGGTGGGGGTGAGCACCGGGGTGGAGTCCACCAGCAGGGTGTCGTGCCAGCGGCGCTGGAGCAGGATCCGCTTGCCGCCGGCCGTGGTGGCGGCGGGCAGCGTGGGAAGGGCGGCGGGTGCGGCGAGCAGCGGGCGGCTCGGGCCGGGCCGCCCGGCGGGCGTCAGCGCGGCCTCCCAGATGCCTTTGCGCAGGGGCAGCGCGGTGCCGTCGGCGCCGGTGCGGGCGGCGGGCAGCAGGACCTTGAAGCGGCCGTCCTGGTCGGCCTCGACGGGGGAGCGGACCTCGCTCGCGGTGCCGGTGTGCCGCAGGACGAGTTCCAGCCGGTCCGCGGCGCGGTCCGGGCAGCGGCCGGTGAGCTCGAAGCCGCCGGCCCGGACGGCGATCCGCTCGACCAGGCCGGCCGCGGGCTGGACGCACAGTTGGAGCCGGCCGTCGGCGAGGTGCTTGAGGTAGAGGGCGCGGTCCGGGGTGTCGGGCAGCCGGTGCTGGCCGGCGACCGGGCCGCCGCGCTCGTCCGGGCAGAGCTGCTCGGTGCTGCCGTCGGGGTGCAGGAACTCGGTGTCCCAGTGCTCCAGTTCGCCGCTGCCGCGGCCGTCGGCGGTGAACGGCCGGTACGGCAGGTGGACGGCGAAGGTGTTGCCGGTGCGGGCGACCGGCCGTTCGATCACGGCGTCGCTCTGCCGGTGGCGCAGCCGCAGCACGGTGCCGGCCGGGCAGGAGTCCGCGCTGCCGCGCAGGTCGAGGCCGTCGGCGGTGGGGGTGGCGTGGGTGAGCCGGATGCCGGGGCGTTCGAGCAGCAGCCGCAGTCGCCCGTCGGCGAAGTACGGCTGGAGGCGGACGTCGTGGTCCACCCAGTGGGCCGGCGGGTACTCGCCGGAGCCGCACCAGTGCGGGGCGAGGGCGCCGTACCGGCGGCGCAGCCGGGTGGGGCGCGGGCGGGTGAACAGGGTGGTCTCGATCTGCCAGTCGCCGAGCAGCCAGTCGGTGCCGTGGCGCAGCCGGCCGGGCTCGATCAGGGCGGTGAAGCCGGACCAGTCGTGGTTGAACTCGGGCTGGGCGCTGTCGTCGGTGACTTCGGGCAGCCGGCGGGGCCGGGAGCGCAGGTGGACGGGCGGCCGGGTCCCGTCGGCGTGGCGCAGGGTCAGCCAGGTCCAGGCGGAGCCGGGGCGGCCGGTGTCGAGGTCGTCCGGGCGGGCGAAGCCGGTGAGTTCCAGGCCGCGGCCGGTCCAGCGGGCGCGCAGCAGGCCGAAGGTGACGTCCTCGTCGGCGGCGGGCTGGTCGGTGCTCACACGGGGGTCGGCGTGCGGAAGGACGAACCGTGTGAGCGCAGGCATGGCGGGGGTCCTTCGGGACGGGGGCCGGGCCATGGGCGGTGGACCGGGGCCGCCGGACCGATGCCGAGAGGAAACCGGGGCCGAATTCATATCCCATACCGGAACGCCGTCCGGGTCAACAGTGCGAACCGGGGAATTTCCCGTGAAATTCGCTGACAAACACTAGTTCGAGTGCAATGTACAGGCAAAGACCAGGGATATTGTCAGGGAATTCCCAGGAAAGCGCAGAGGCGCCCGACGCGGTTCGCGTCGGGCACCTCGGTGGGGCTCTCGGGGGTGCTGCGGGCCACCCCGTGTTACTCGGTGCTGCTCGGCACTACTCCGCGCGGAGCATCGCGTCGACCACCCGGGCGGAGGCCTTGCCGTCGTCCAGGTCGCAGTACGCCGTGCGGAACGCGGCGGCCTTGTCGGCGTACTCGGCCGCGACCTCGCCGACCCGGCCGAGCGCGTCGACCAGTTCCTCGGAGGTGGCCAGCAGTGGGCCGGGCGCCTCCGCCTCGAAGTTCAGGCTGAAGCCGCGCAGGTTGTCGCGGTAGTGCTCCAGGTCGTAGGTGAAGAACAGGATCGGCTTGCCGGTCGCGGCGAAGTCGAACACGCTGGCCGAGTAGTCGGTGATCAGCACGTCGGCGATCAGCAGCAGCTCCGCCATGTCGGGGTAGCTGCCGACGTCCCAGATGTAGCCGTTGCCGGCGCCCGGGATCTGACCGCACATCATGCTGTGTCGGCGCACCAGCAGCACCTGGTCGTCGCCGAGCGCGGCCTTGGCCGCCGCCAGGTCGAGCCGCAGGTCCAGCTGGTACCCGCCGTTCGGCCGGCGCCGGTCCTCGCGCCAGGTCGGCGCGTAGAGCACGACCTTCTTGCCCTCGGGCAGGCCGAGCCTTTCGCGCACCTGTTCGGCGGTCTTCTCCCGGTCGGCCGCGAAGAGCAGGTCGTTCTTCGGCGAACCGCTTTCGAGGATCTCGCCCTTGTAATCGAACGCGCGTCGCAGGATCGGGGCCGACCAGCTGTTGCCGGCCGCCAGCAGACTCCAGCTCGGCACCTCCCGGGCGAGGCCCTTCAGGTAGTTCGCGTCCGTGAACCAGACCTTCTCGAAATCGAGGCCGATCTGCTTCAGCGGGCTGCCGTGCCAGGTCTGCAGGACCACCTGGCCGGGGCGGCGGACGAAGAAGTCGGGCAGGTGGGTGCTGGTGACGATGTACTTGGCGGTGGCCAGCGCCTCGAACCACTCCGGGCTCCACAGCCGGATCGCGCTCGCCGACTGCGGCAGATCGGCCTGGAGGTCGTCACTGCCCCACAGGTGCTCCAGCGGCAGGCCGCGGCGGACCAGCTCCTCGTGGACCGCCCGCGGCGAGTCGGCGTACAGGCCGCCGAGGCCGACGTTGTACAGCACGGTGTCGCGCACCGGGTGCCGGCGGGCGTTCGGGTAGTCGACGAACCGCAGCTGGCGCAGCCGGTAGCCGCTGCGCTCCTCCGGCAGCAGCGCCGAGTGCGACTCCAGGGAGAGGCCGTCGTGGTGGCGGCGCTCCAGCACGATGCGCTTGCCCCGGGACTCCACCTCCAGCGGCATCGCGCCGAAGCAGTCCGGCGAGATCAGCGCGTACGAGCTCGGAAGCTCCTCGGCCACGGCGCCGACCGGGCGGAAGAAGACGTTCCAGGTGCCCTGGGCGAGCGGCACCCGGCCGGCGAAGGAGGCCGTCGGCACGGCGGGCAGCGCGGTCCGGAACCGTCCGTCCGCGATCTCCACCGGGTAGACGTGCTCCTCCTCGCGCCAGTCGTGCCGGACCACCAGCTCCCAGCGGTGTGCGCCGGACAGCGGGAACGAACCGCTGAGCAGGAAGCCGTCCGCACCGCGGGCGGAGACCTCGTCCACCACCGGCTGCAGCAGCTGGTCGGAGAACTGCAGGTACCCGCTGGGGGAGGGCTTGGAGTAGAGCGCCCGGCGCTGGTCGACCGGGGCGTCCGGGTTGAGCGGCAGGTGCAGCTGCGCCGGGGCGTTGCGGTCGTCCCAGGTCACCGGGACGGTGCTGCCGTCGGCCAGGACCAGCGCGGTGTCCCAGCGGTCACGGCCGCGCTCGGCGGCCACCGGGTCCAGCTCGGCCCAGGCCTCGCGGAGGGCGGTCAGCTCGGCCACCGGGAAGGACACGCTGAACGGCTGCAGGCTGCCGACCGGCGCGCCCAGCTCCAGCGGGAAGGCCAGCTCGCGGTCGGACTCGACGTGGGTGAGCCGCAGCCGGGCCCCGGCGAAGCTGGAGCCGGAGCGGGCCGCACCCGACACCTCGACCCGGCCGCCGTGCGAGGCCAGGCCGGTCACCCGGGCCTTGACCGTCTCCACCCGCAGGTAGACGGAGCCGTCCCGGACCCACGGCACGATCCGCACGTCCGGCTCGACCCAGTGCGCCGGGATGTACTGCGCGGTGTCGCTCCAGCCGGCCCAGACCCGGCCCTTGTAGACGCCGCCCTTGCCCGCGCCGGCCACCAGGACGCGCCAGTTGCCGTCCTTCCACTGGCCGCGGTGCTTGAGCTTCTTCGGGTCGACGCCGACGGTGAAGCCGGCCCAGTCGCAGCTGTACAGGTCGTGGTGGCAGCTGGCGGTGGCCTCGGGGCTGTACTGGGTCTTCATCGGCACCGCGATCACCCGGCGGCCCTTGGCCTCGCGCAGCACCAGGGTGCGGACCATGTCGTGCTTGCCGGCCGCGCCCAGCTGCTCCGGGTACGCGTGCCCGGTCAGCTGCAGTCGCCCGCCGACCCAGGCCGTCTCGTACAGCCGGCTGCGCATGACCAGCGAGTTGTCCAGCTTGAGCACGCCGGACGGCACGCTCTTGCGCCCGCCGCGCAGGAACGGGTAGTCGGCGTACGGGCGCAGCAGACCGCGGGCCTGGACGCCGCCGTTGCTCTCGCCCTCGTACTTGATCTGCTCGACGAACTCGTCGATCCGGCCCTGGAGGGTCAGGTGGTACTTGAGCCGCAGCGGCGCCCGCAGCTTGCGGACCTGCTCGGGGCCGATCGCCCGCAGCAGCCGACTGACGTTCTTGATGTAGGCGTCCCGGTACTCCTTGTCGCCGTCCACGACGGACCAGAAGAACATCGGGATCTCCTCGACGAGGGTGTTCTCGTCGTAGGAGCGCAGGTACTGGGCGAAGCGCGGATCGGTCTGCTTGCGCAGCCAGCCGCGGACCAGCTCGACCGAGGTGACGCGGTCGATCAGGCCCTTGGGGTTGGTGCGCATCTGGGTGATCGACATCTCGCCGACCTCGCGCTCGCGCCAGTGGTAGATCGGCTCGCAGAGCACGTCCACGCTCTTGGCGAGGTAGTGGTGCGGCACGCTGACCGGCGCGTCCTCGTACAGGATGCCCTCGGGGTAGAGGATGCCGGCCGCGTCGAAGAAGGAGCGGCGGTACACCTTGTTCCACGCGGTGCGGTCGGTGACCAGCGCCGGGACCTCGGTGATGTGCGTCTTGAGCTTGGTCTCCCTGAACGGCCGCGAGTGGCCGCCGGACTGGTAGTAGCCCACCGCGCGGAACCGCAGCACGTTGCCGGTGGCGAAGTCCGAGCCGGTCTCGTCCAGGGTGTTGATCATCAACTCGTACGCGCTCGGCGGCATCGAGTCGTCACTGTCGACGAAGCACAGGAACTCGGCGTCCGGGTCGATGTGTCGGATGCCGGTGTTGCGGGCCGCGCCGAGGCCCTTGTTCACCTGGCGGACCAGGCGGAACCGCGAGTCCTTGGCCGCGTACGCCTCGGCGAGGGCCGCGCTGTCGTCCTTCGAACCGTCGTCGACCATGACGCACTCGAAGTCCGTGAAGGTCTGGGCGGCGATCGAGTCGAGGCATTCGACCAGGTAACGCTCGACGTTGTAGATCGGAACGACGATGGAGAGGCGGGGAGCCATCGGCTACGCAGGCCTTTCTCGGGAAGGAGCGTGGCAGCCCGGTGAGGGCCTGACCGCACTTTGGATCGGTGCGTACGTGCGCACCGATCCTACCTCCGGGCCATGGGGCCCTTCGGGGCCACTACGCTGGGCCCGTGCCCCGCTTCAGCGTGATCGTTCCCGTGTACCAGGTCGAGGACTACCTCGTCGAGTGCCTCGACTCGGTGCTCGGCCAGGGCGGCCCCGACCTCGAACTGATCGCGGTGGACGACCGTTCCCCGGACGGCTGCGGTCGGATGCTCGACGAGGCCGCCGCCGCCGACCCGCGGATCCGGGTGCTGCACCTGCCCGAGAACGTCGGCCTCGGCCGGGCCCGCAACGCCGGCCTGGAGGTCGCCACCGGGGAGTACGTGGTCTTCCTCGACAGCGACGACACGCTCACCCCCCAGCTGCTCAAGAGCGTCGACGACCGGCTCGCCGCCACCGGCGACCCGGACGTCCTGGTCTACGACTACGCCCGCACCTACGCCGACGGCCGGATCACCCGGGCCGCCTCCGCCCACGTGTTCGGCGCCGCCTCCCCGGACGTCTTCGACCTCGCCGCCCGCCCCGACCTGCTCGACCTGCTCCAGGTGGTCTGGAACAAGGCCTACCGCCGCGACTTCGTCACCGCCCAGCAGCTGGTCTTCCCGGCCGGCTACTACGAGGACACCCCCTGGACGTACCCGGTGCTGCTCGCCGCGGCCCGGATCACCCTGCTCGACGAGGTCGGCGTGCACTACCGCCAGCGCCAGGAGGGCGGCAACATCCTGGCCACCGCCAGCCGCAAGCACTTCGACGTCTTCGCCCAGTACGACCTGGTCTTCGCCTTCCTGGACCGCCGCCCCGACCTCGACCACTGGCGCCCGGTCGTCTACGGCCGGATGCTGCACCACCTCAACACCGTCGTCTCCAAGCCCGGCCGGATCCCGCCCGGCGACCGCCGCGAGTACTTCCGCCGCGCCGCCGCCCACTGCGCCCGGCTCCGGCCGGCCGGCTACCGCCCGCCGCCCGGCGTGGACGGCGTGCGCACCGAACTGCTCAGCCACGGCCGCTACGGCGCCTACCAGGCCGTCCGCGCCCTCGCCCGGGCCCGTCGCCTGGTGAAACGCTAGAGACTGCGCCGAGCCTGACGGCCATTCGGAGGACGGACCGGTATAACCGGTCGGGTGGACTTCCTGACCCGCCTCCCGGTCATCGGCCCGCTCGTCACGTGGGTGCTGCGCAGCCGCCCGTACCGGGTGTACGAATACTTCTCCGCGGCCCGGGGCAACCGGCTGGCCGGTGCGGTCACCTTCTTCGGCTTCCTCGCCCTGTTCCCGCTGCTCACGGTGGGCCTGGCGATCGCCGTCTCGACGCTCAGCAGCAGCCAGGTGGCGGACCTGCAGAAGCACATCTCCGACCAGCTGCCGGGCATCTCGCAGGCGCTCAACCTGCCGTCCCTGGTGGCGAACGCGGGCGCCGTCGGACTGGTCAGCGGGGCGCTGCTGCTGGTCTCCGGCCTCGGCTGGGTGGACACCATGCGCACCTCGATCCGGGACGTCTGGCAGCTGCCCGACGACGACACCAACGTGGTGCTGCGCAAGGCCTGGGACTGCGCGGTGCTGGGCGGCCTCGGCGTGGTGTCGCTGATCTCGGTGGGCGCCTCCACCGCCGGGACGACGCTGGCCGGGCGGATCGCCGACTGGACCGGCCTGCGCAGCGGCTACCTGCTGACCGGGGTCGGCGTGCTCATCGCCATAGCGTGCGACACGCTGCTCTTCGCCTACCTGCTGGCGCCGTTCCCCGGGATCGGCGGCCAGCGCCGGCGCGACGTGCTGCAGGGCGCGCTGATCGGCGCGGTCGGCTTCGAGCTGCTGAAGGTCCTGCTCGCCTCCTACCTCGGCTCCGTCGCCGGGAAGAGCCTGTACGGCGCCTTCGGCGTGCCGGTGGCGCTGCTGCTGTGGATCAACTTCGTCTCCCGGCTGCTGATGTACTGCGTGGCCTGGACGGCGATGGCCGATCCGGTGGCCGCCCGGGAGCGCACCCGGGAGCACGCCCGGGCGCTGCTGGCGGCGGCCGACGAGGCGCAGGCGGCCGCGGACACGACGGCGGCCCGGCCCCGGGAGGAACCCTGAGGCCGGGCCGTCCGTCCGGCCGTCACCAGCCGGCCGCTCCGCGGCGTCCGCGCCGCAGGACCAGCACCCCGTAGCCGGCCGCGGCCGTCACCAGCACGACGGCCAGCCAGCCGCCGAGGCCGAGCCCGTCGTCCTCGGCGGCGGCGGGGGTGGCAGTGGGGGTGGTGCCGGGCCGGGTGGCGGGGGTGGAGTCCGGCGGGGGCGCGCCGGCGGTGCCGCCGGCCTGGCCGCTCGGCTCGCCGTCCGGCGGGAGTTCGTCGACCAGCTTGCCGACCGGCTGCACCTTTCCGGCCGCCGCGAAGCCCCAGTCCAGCAGGGCCGCGGTCTCGTCGTAGACCTTCTGGTAGCTGTCCGGGTGCATCACGGTCACCAGCAGGGTGCGGCCGTTGCGTTCGGCGGCGCCGACGAAGGTCGAGCCGGCGTTGGTGGTGAAACCGTTCTTCACGCCGATCAGGCCGGGGTACTTGCCCAGCAGGCGGTCCGTGTTGGCGATCCCGAAACTGCCGCGCTGGCCGGTGTTCTTGTCCACCGCGCCCGGGAACATCGCCTGCCGGGTGGCGCAGTACATCCGGAAGTCGGGGTTGCGCAGGCCGGCCCGGGCGAACAGCGACAGGTCGTAGGCCGAGGAGAGCTGCCCGTCCATGTCGTAGCCGTCCGGGGAGATCACCCGGGTGTCCCGGGCCTGGAGGGCGTCGGCGCGGGACTGCATCTCGACGACGGTCTGCTCGACGCCGCCGTTCATGTGCGCCAGGACGTGCACGGCGTCGTTGCCCGAGCTCAGGAACACCCCGCGCCACAGGTCCTCGACCCGGTATTCCAGGTTCTCCTTGATGCCGACCAGGCTGCTGCCCTCACCGAGCCCGAGGATCTCCTCGTCGGCGACCTTGTGCACCGTGCTGCGGTCGAACTTGGGCAGCACGGTGTCGGCGAAGAGGATCTTCAGGGTGCTGGCCGGGGCGAGCCGCAGATGCGGGTTGCTGGCCGCCAGCACGTCGCCCGACGTGGCGTCGGAGACTATCCAGGACTCGCCGGTGAGGTCCCTCGGCAGGGCCGGGGCT
The DNA here is from genome assembly GCF_042677305.1 of Kitasatospora sp. NPDC127121. NCBI lineage: Bacteria > Bacillati > Actinomycetota > Actinomycetes > Kitasatosporales > Streptomycetaceae > Kitasatospora > Kitasatospora sp. NPDC127121. The sequence continues at coordinate 64,709 of NZ_JBHXTQ010000022.1, forward strand.
CCGGCCAGCGGCGAGACCTGGACGCCGGAGCGCCCGAGCCGCTCGCCGCCGACCACGGAAGCGGCCGGGGGCGGCTCCTGCGGGGCGGCGACCGCCCCCGGGGCGGCTAACAGGGCCGGGAGGACCGCGGCGGTCGTGACGAACAGATGCGCGAATTTCTGACGACGTGTGGACACGCGCAGACCGTACCCACTTCGGGGCATCCGCTGTGCGCCACACCGGGCCGGTCCTCCGTACGAGGGGCCCGCCCTACGCCGATCGGCGGTCCGCGCATACTGGGGGACGCACCCCGCCTCCCCACCCCCGACGAGGACCGCCATGAAGCTCAGCCGCCGCACCTCCTGGTTCCTGACCGCCTTCGGCGTCTGGTCGATCATCATCTGGACCACCTTCGTCAAGAACCTCTGGAAGGACTCCGGCGGCCAGGCCTTCACCAACGGCGACCACTCCCAGCCCACCGCCTTCTTCTGGATCCACCTCCTCCTCGCCGTCACCTCCTTCCTCCTCGGCATCGCCGTCGGCGCCATCGGCCTGCGCGGCCTCCGCGCCACCCGCCGCACCCCGGCCACCGACTGAATCTCCGTTGCCGCTGTCGGTCCCCACTGGAAAGATCCTCACCGCTCGTACACGTAACGAGATCTCTCGATCAAAGGGGTGGGGTACCTCCATGACACTTCGGCATGCCCGCAGACTCGGCGGGGTGACGGCGGCCGCGATCGCGGCCGGCCTGCTCACCGCGCCCGGCGCCTTCGCCGCCGACACCGCGCCAGCCGTCCTCGGCACCAGCCAGGGCAGCGAGTACCGCGCCGACGCCTGCGACTCGACCACCGACCCGAGCTGGGTCGGACGGACCACGAACGGCCCGACGCTCAACGCCAAGGTCACCGGCACCGGTGCCCGGTTCGGCGTCTGGGACGAGACCACGGGCGCCCAGGCCCCGGTGTTCACCGGCGAGGCCCAGGCGTACGGCCAGCAGGCCAAGGTCGCCGTCCCCGGCCTGGTGGACGGGCACGGCTACGCATGGCACGCCTGGGCCGTGCAGGACCAGCAGGCCTCCGCCCCGTCGGCGGACTGCCACTTCCGCGTGGACACCACGAGCCCGACCGCCACGGTCTCCTCGCCCGACTTCCCGGCGAGCGGCACCGCCACCAAGTACGCGGGCCAGATCGGCACCTTCGTCCTCAAGGGCGTCGACCCGGCTCCGGCCGGCGGCGCGGCTTCCGGCATCGCCTGCTTCCGGTACAGCTTCTCCACGCTGGGTGTCGGCGGCTGCTCCTCGCCGAACGCCGTTCGGCCGAACGACGACGGAACGGTGTCGTTGCCGCTGAAGGTGCGGAACTGGGGCACCAACATCCTCAACGTCCAGGTGATGGACAACGCGGGCAACGTCAACGTGGCGTCCTACACCTTCTACGCCCCCTCGAACCCGAACCCGCCGCAGGCCCTCGGCGACATCGACGGCGACGGCGTTCCGGACATCCTGCTTCCGGACTCCGCAGGCAACCTCCAGATCATCAGCGCCGGCTCGGCGAGCACCACGCCGACCGCGACGATCCCGGCCAACTGGTCGCCCAACCAGAATTCCTGGACCAACGTCCAGGTCATGCACCGGGGCTGGGACGACTCCCACGCGCCGATGGACGACCTGCTGATGCACGAGGGCGGATCCGGGGCGCTGTACTTCTCCAGCAACCAGGACTACGGCTCCTTCACCGGAGGCCGGCTCTCGGTCTCCCGGCCGAGGGCGTGCCAGAACGCCTCCGGTAAGGCGACCGCCTGCCCCGGGGGCTACGCAACCGACTGGCACAAGGCCGATCAGCTGGCCCTGATCGGTTCCTTGGACGACTCGACGGTCTCCTCACTGGTGACCATCGAGGAGGGCAACCTCTGGTTGTTCACCGACCCCGGCTTCTCGTACGCGCTGAGGAGCGCTCGTCAGCTCACCACCACCGGTGACTGGGCCGGCTACGACCTGATCGCCCCCGGCCCGGACGCCGCCGGCAACCTCGCCCTGTGGGCGCGCGACCGGGCGACCGGTGACCTGCACGCCTACCCGGTCCCGAAGAAGGCCGACGGCACCTTCGACTTCTCCGCGCTCGCGGACCCGAAGGCGAACGTGGTCGCCACCGGCTTCACCACCGCCGCCTACCCGACCCTCGGCAGCTCGGGCGACGGTGACGGGGACGGCATGCCGGACCTGTGGGCCGTGACCGCCGACCGGCACCTGGTGACCTTCAGCGGCTGGTCCGCCCCGAAGGACCTCGGCGCGCTGCGCTGAGCCCACGGCGAAGGCCCCCGTCCGATCATCCGATCGGACGGGGGCCTTCGCCGTGTCAGGCGGAGATCAGAAGCGGCGGGTGACCAGCGCCCGCTTCACTTCCTGGATCGCCTTGGTGACCTCGATGCCACGCGGGCAGGCCTCGGAGCAGTTGAAGGTGGTGCGGCAGCGCCACACGCCCTCACGGTCGTTGAGGATCTCCAGGCGCTGCTCGGCGCCCTCGTCGCGCGAGTCGAAGATGAAGCGGTGCGCGTTCACGATCGCGGCCGGGCCGAAGTACTGGCCGTCGTTCCAGAACACCGGGCAGGACGACGTGCACGCGGCGCACAGGATGCACTTGGTGGTGTCGTCGAAGCGCTCGCGGTCCTCGGCGGACTGCAGGCGCTCGCGGGTCGGGTCGTTCCCCTTGGTGATGAGGAACGGCATGACGTCCTTGTACGCCTGGAAGAACGGGTCCATGTCCACGACCAGGTCCTTGAGGACCGTGAGGCCCTTTATGGCCTCGATCGTGATCGGCTTCTCCGGGTCGACGTCCTTGATCAGGGTCTTGCACGCCAGCCGGTTGCGGCCGTTGATCCGCATGGCGTCGGAGCCGCAGATGCCGTGCGCGCAGGAACGGCGGTAGGTGAGGGTGCCGTCCTGCTCCCACTTGATCTTGTTGAGCGCGTCCAGGACGCGCTCCTTCGGGTCGAGCGTCAGCTGGTAGTCGACCCACACCGGGTCCGGGTGCTCCTCCGGGTTGAACCGGCGGATCCGGAAGGTGACGGTGATCAGCTCGACGCCGCCCGCCTCGACCGCGTCCAGAGCGGCCGAGTGCTTCTCCACGGTAGGAGTGCTCATCAGTACTTACGCTCCATCGGCTGGTAGCGGGTCGTGACGACCGGCTTGTAGTCGAGGCGGATGGAGGTGCTGCCGTCGGCGGCGACCTCCTGGTACGCCATGGTGTGCTGCATGAACTTCACGTCGTCACGGGTCGGGAAGTCCTCGCGGTAGTGGCCGCCGCGCGACTCCTCGCGGGCCAGCGCGGAGACGGCCAGCACCTCGGCCAGGTCGAGCAGGTTGCCCAGCTCGACGGCCTCCAGCAGGTCCGTGTTGTACCGGAAGCCCTTGTCCTGGATCGAGACGTTCTTGTAGCGCTCCTTCAGCGCGGCGATGTCCTCGACCGCCTGCTTCAGGGTGGCGCCGGTGCGGTACACCATCGCGTTGGCGTCCATGGTCTCCTGCAGCTCCTTGCGGATCTGCGCCACGGACTCGGTGCCGGCGGCCTCGCGCAGGCCGTCGACCAGGGCCTGGACCTTCTCGGCCGGGTTCTCGGGCAGCTCGACGAACTCGTGCACGTTGGCGTAGTCGGCGGCGGCGATGCCCGCGCGACGGCCGAACACGTTGATGTCCAGCAGCGAGTTGGTGCCCAGGCGGTTGGCGCCGTGCACGGACACGCAGGCGACCTCGCCGGCCGCGTACAGGCCCGGGACGACGTCGGTGTTGTTGCGCAGCACCTCACCCTCGACGTTGGTCGGGATGCCGCCCATGGCGTAGTGCGCGGTGGGCTGGATCGGGATCGGGTCCGTGTAGGGCTCGATGCCGAGGTAGGTGCGGGCGAACTCGGTGATGTCCGGGAGCTTGGCGTCCAGCTGCTCCGGCGGCAGGTGGGTCAGGTCCAGGTAGACGTGGTCGCCGTCCGGACCGCAGCCGCGGCCTTCGCGGATCTCGGTGTAGATCGCGCGGGAGCAGACGTCACGGGACGCGAGGTCCTTCATGACGGGGGCGTAGCGCTCCATGAAGCGCTCGCCGTCCTTGTTGCGCAGGATGCCGCCCTCGCCGCGGGCGCCCTCGGTGAGCAGGATGCCCATGCGCCAGATGCCGGTCGGGTGGAACTGGAAGAACTCCATGTCCTCCAGCGGCAGGCCGCGGCGGTACACCAGGGCCTGACCGTCACCGGTGAGGGTGTGGGCGTTGGAGGAGACCTTGAAGAACTTGCCGGTGCCGCCGGAGGCGAACACGACGGACTTGGCCTGGAAGACGTGGATCTCGCCGGTGGCCAGCTCGTAGGCGACGACGCCGGCCGTCTTGCCCTCGTTGATCAGCAGGTCGAGGACGTAGAACTCGTTGAAGAACTCGACGCCGTGCTTGACGCAGTTCTGGAACAGCGTCTGGAGGATCATGTGACCGGTGCGGTCGGCCGCGTAGCAGGAGCGGCGGACGGGGGCCTCACCGTGGTTGCGGGAGTGCCCGCCGAAGCGGCGCTGGTCGATCCGGCCCTGCTCGGTGCGGGAGAAGGGCAGGCCCATCTTCTCCAGGTCGAGGACGGCGTCGATGGCCTCCTTGCACATGATCTCGGCGGCGTCCTGGTCGACCAGGTAGTCACCACCCTTGACCGTGTCGAAGGTGTGCCACTCCCAGTTGTCCTCCTCGACGTTGGCGAGGGCGGCGCACATGCCGCCCTGGGCCGCGCCGGTGTGGGACCGGGTGGGGTAGAGCTTGGTGAGGACGGCGGTGCGGGTGCGCTGCGTCGACTCGATGGCCGCGCGCATGCCGGCGCCGCCGGCGCCGACGATGACGGTGTCGTACTGGTGAATCTGCATGGGGGTTCTAACTCGCCTCTGGCCTCTGCCGATTGCCGATTAGATGCTTTGTCGTCAGATGTTGGGGTCGAAGGTGAAGATCACCAGGGTGCCGAGCAGCACGGTGAAGACCGTGGCGGTACCCATGAGCCCCTTCAGCCAGAGCCGGGTCGAGTCCTTCTCGGCGTAGTCGTTGATGACCTGCCGCATGCCGTTGGCGCCGTGGAGCATGGCGAGCCAGAGCATCGTGAGGTCCCAGACCTGCCAGAACGGCGAGGCCCAGCGGCCGGCCACGAAGGCGAAGCCGATCTTGGAGACGCCGCCGTCGAGCACCAGCATGATGAGCAGGTGCCCGAGGATCAGGACCACGAGGACGATGCCGGACAGGCGCATGAAGAGCCAGGCCAGCATCTCGAAGTTGGTGCGGGTGCGGCGCGGGGTCTTCGGGGTCCGCTTGCGCGGCGGCTCGATGACGAACGCGTCCGCCGGGTTGCCGGTGCCGAGGCCCTTGCCGGTGTGCGCGTGCGCGGAGGGGACGACCAGCGCGTCGGAGTATTCCGTGGACATGTGTCAGCTCACTTCCCGAACCAGGAGATCAGCGTGTGCTGCAGGATCCCGTAGAAGGAGCCGGCCATCAGCACGACCCAGACCGCCACGACGGTCCAGAGCATCTGCTTCTGGTACTTCGGGCCCTTGGACCAGAAGTCCACGGCGACGACCCGCAGGCCGTTGAGGGCGTGGAACAGGATGGCGGCCACCAGGCCGTACTCCATCAGGTTCACGAGAGGAGTCTTGTACGTCTGAATGACGGTGTCGTACGCCTCGGGCGACACTCGCACCAGAGCGGTGTCCAGGACATGGGCGAACAGGAAGAAAAAGATGAGGACGCCGGTGACTCGATGAGCCACCCAGCTCCACATGCCTTCCCGGCCGCGGTACAGCGTTCCAGCCGGCACGGAAAAACCCTCCGGAAGCGATTGGGGGCTCGGCCGGCTTCGGTGTCGGTCAGCCCGGCCAGGTACGGTCCACCGGCCGCCAGCATCCTATCGACGCTGCGTCGGGAACCGCCTCCGGGGGTCTCAGGTGTGATCAATCAGGCACGACTGGCCTAGCCGGACGGGAACCGGCGGCGCTTTGGTCGCTCTGGGTGACGGCTCGACTGCGTTACGGTGGCGGCCCGCTCCGCCGCCGACACCCTGCCGAGGCCCCCGTGCCGCTTCGCCCCGTCCGACCGTCCGCCGCCGCCCTCGCGGCCCTGCTGCTGCTCGCCACGGGCTGCACCACGGTCGGCGGCTCCTCCGCGGACCGGGCCGGGCCCGGCCGCGAGCTGTCCGCGGCCGAGCTGCGGGCGGCCGCGGTGGCCGGTGCCGACCTCGGGGCGGGCTACACGGTGACGGTGATGACGCCAGGCCACGGCGACACCGGGGCGGGCGCGGGGCGGGAGGTCGCGGACGTCCCGGCCTGCCAGCCGCTGCTGGACGCGGTGACCCCGGCCGCCTCGGCCGCCCCGACCGGCGCCGGCACCGCCTCGGCCTCGCCGGCCCCGGGCTACCCGTACGCGGAGACCGACCTGAGCGTGGCCCGGACCGCCGACCCCAGGGGTGGCGTGTACGGCGGCCTGCTCGGCTACCGGACGGGGCGGGCGGCCGTGCTCCAGACGGAGCTGGAGAAGCTGTTCGGCCCGTGTGCCGCGTTCACCTCGATGGCCCCGGCGCCGCCGGCCGAGAAGCCGGGGAGGAAGGCGCCGATCCGGACCAGGCACCGGCTGAACCGGGAGGACACGCCCACCCCCGGGGGAGCGGACGCCGCGCTCGGATTCACCCTGACGAATGAATCGGGGAGCGCGGTGCTCTCGCAGCGTGCAGTGCTGGCCCGGATCGGGCCGGCGCTCGCGGTGTTCACCACCTTCGGGGTCGCCGCCGAGCCGGCCGCCGCGCCGGACGAGGTGATCGTCCGGCAGCAGGTGGCCAAGCTGCGGGCCGCCCAGGCGAAGAAGAAGTAGCGGGCGGGATGGAGGAGACGGCGGCTGCTCAGCGCGCCCCGGCCTCCGAATGGGTGGCGACCAGGTGCTCCAGTCGGGTGAGGGCGATCCGGCGGAGCTCGTCCGCCGCGATCAGCCGCTCCTCGTCCGGGTCGTTGGCCAGCCGGGTGCGGATCGAGGAGAGCACGGTGTCGAGCATCTCCTCCGGGGCCACACCCTCCAGGCAGACCACGAAGACGTGGCCGAACCTGGCCTCGTACGCGGCGTGGGCGGCCCGCAGCGCGGTGTGCGCGGCCTGGCTGCCCGGTGCCCGCATGCCGAGCAGCGGTTGCGGCATCCAGCTCTCGTCGGCGAGCGCCTCGGCCAGGTCGGCCGGGCGGAGGTCGTAGGAGGCCTCGCTGGCGGCGGCCAGCAGGGACTCTATGTCGGGGTAGGGCCGGTGCGCGGTGAGCCGCAGGGCCCAGCGGTGGCTGCCGCAGCAGGCCAGGAGGGCCTCCTCGGCGGCGCCGGCATCGGCTTCGTTGAAGCGGTGCAGCCCGAGGAGGGTCGGCTCGGAGCTTGGATCGAGCCGCTGTGGCGGGATGTCGCTGGCCAGCGGGTCCTCCTCGTGAGGGCGGGAAGGTGCCGGTGAAGTGGGGTGGGGTGGAGCAGCTGAAGTATGGGGGCTGCGGGCGGCGTCACGGCGCCGGTCGGGCAGCTCCTCAAAGGTAGTTGAGCCGTCATCAGTTGGGGAGGGCGCGCGCGGAATTCATCCGGACGAGCTATCAAGTTGTGACGTTGACATCTTTGCGTCAGCGCCCTCCCCGCATTCATCTGTTAATCCGGCATCCGCTGATCCGGCACCCCCGCCTCAGGAGCAGCGGGTCCCGTCGGCCGGCATCGTGCCCTCGGTCAGGTAGGCCTCCAGGGCCCGGTCGATGCAGACGTTGCCCTTGCCGAAGGCCGCATGCCCCTCGCCGACCCGGGTGAGCAGGGTGGCACTGGCGAAGCCCTTGGCCAGCGCCTCGGCCGAGGCGTATGGGGTGGCCGGGTCGCCGGTGGAGCCGACCACCAGGATCGGGGCGGCGCCCTCCGCCCGGATGGTGTGCGGCTTCTCCGTGGTCTTGAACGGCCAGTAGGCGCAGCCGGCCTCGCTGTAGTCGTCCACGGTGGTGCCCTTGGACAGCAGCGGCGCCTCGGCGGTCAGCCGGTCCACCGCCTGCTTGGCGTGCTCCGGCGTCGGTGCCGGGCGGGCCGCGTCGGCGCAGCTGATCGCGCCGTTGGACTCCTGCATCGGGCTGTAGTGGCCGTTCTCGTCGCGGCCGTTGTAGCCGTCGGCGGAGTCCATCAGGTAGTCGCCCTTGCCGCGCACCATCGCCCAGCCCAGGGCGGCGCGCAGGTACTTCCAGGAGGTCTTCTCGTCGCCGTAGAGCACCGAGATGGCGCCGGTCCAGGCCAGGTCACGGCCCAGCTTGCGGCCGTCCTTGACGGTCAGCGGGTGGTCGTACAGCCCGTCCAGGAAGTCGGCGGCCTTCTTGGCGGCCTTGGCCGGGTCCTTGCCGAGCGGGCACTCGTCGGCGTGGTTCTCCACGCAGTCGGCGGCGAAGCGCTCGAAGGACTTCTCGAAGCCGACCTGCTGGTCGACGCCGTGGTCCATGGTGTCCTGGGAGGGGTCGACGGCGCCGTCCAGGACGAGCCGGCCGGTGTTCTTCGGGAACTCCTCCGCGTACAGCGAGCCGAGGTAGGTGCCGTAGGAGATGCCGAGGTAGTTGAGCTTCTTGTCGCCGCTGACGGCGCGCAGCACGTCCAGGTCGCGAGCGGTGTTGCGGGTGCCGACGAACGGCAGCAGCCTGCCGGACTTGGCCTGGCAGGCGGCGGCGTGCTCGGTGGCCTGCTTGACGTGCTCGGCCTTGCGGGTCTCCAGGTCGAGCGGGGCGTCCTGCTGGTCGGCGGCGTCGCGCTGCTTGTCGTCGTAGCAGACGACCGGTGAGCTGTCCCCGGTGCCGCGCGGGTCGAAGCCGATGACGTCGAAGCGGTTGTGCATGGCGCCGGTGAAGTCCTTGGCGCCGTACTTGACCATCCCGACGCCGGACTCGCCCGGGCCGCCCGGGTTGACCATCAGCGAGCCGATCCGCTGGTCCGGCTTGGCGGCCGGGTACTTGACCAGGGCGAGGTCGATCGCGTCGGTGCCGGGGTTGGCGTAGTCGAGCGGGACGTGCAGCTTGCCGCACTGCATCCCGGATATGTCGATCTTGAGCTTCTCGGCCGTGGGGTCGGCCGGGCAGTCGGCCCAGGCGATCTGCTGGCCGTAGAAGGGCTGGAGGGCCGGGTCGGCCTCGCCGGTGGGCTTGGGCGTCGGGGTCGGCGGCGGGGTGGCCGTGGGGCTCGTGGTGCCGGGCGCGGAGGTGCCGGCGGCCTGGTCCTGGGACGGCTTGGCGGTGTCGTTGCACGCGGAGGTGAGGAGCAGGGTGCCTGCCGCCAGGGCGGTCAGCAGGACCCGTGGGCGGGCGGCCCGGAAGGTTCTCATCGCACGTGTGTACCACTGGCGGGTGACACGTTTGATCATGGCCCCCGGGCTGCCCGCCGGGGGCGGGTCAGGCGCGGTGGACCTTGTGGTTGGCGGCCTGGGCGCGGGGGCGGACGACCAGGAGGTCGATGTTGACGTGCGGGGGGCGGGTGACCGCCCAGGCCACGGTGTCGGCGATGTCCTCCGAGGTCAGCGGCTCGGCCACGCCGGCGTACACGGCCGCGGCCTTCTCCTCGTCGCCGCGGAAGCGGGTGACGGCGAAGCCCTCGGACTTCACCATGCCGGGGGCGATCTCGATCACCCGGATCGGCTCCCCGCACAGCTCCAGGCGCAGCGTCGCCGCGATGGTGTGCGCGGCGTGCTTGGCCGCGACGTACCCGCCGCCGCCCTCGTACGCGGCCAGCGCGGCGGTCGAGGAGAGCACCAGCACGGTGCCGTCGCCGGTGGCCCGCAGGGCCGGCAGAAGCGCCTGCGTCACGTGCAGCACGCCGAGCACGTTCACCTCGTACATGGCCAGCCAGTCGGCCGGGTCGCCGTGCTCGACCGTCTCGGCGCCGATCGCCCCGCCGGCGTTGTTCACCAGCACGTCGACCCGGCCGACCTCGGCCGCGAAGGCGTCCACGGCGGCCCGGTCGGTGACGTCGAGCGTGACCGCCCTGGCCGAACCGCCCCCGTCGCCGATCTCCTTGGCCAGCGCCTCGATCCGCTCGGTCCGCCGGGCGGTCAGCACCACGTCGAAGCCCTCGGCCGCCAGCCGGCGGGCGGTCGCCGCGCCGATTCCACTGCTGGCACCGGTGACCACGGCCACCTTCTGCTCGGTCATTGCCACTCCCTGGGGCTCATCCGGTCGTTCACCCGATCATCTCAACCGTGTCCGCGCCCGCGCCGCCCGGTCCCGCTCCAGGTCCTGTCCTACATTGCGAGGACCGACCGATGCCCCCGCCGATCCCGTGGAGGGACCTCATGGCAGCCGAGCCGCGCCGCGCCGAGTCAGGCTTCCCGATCGAGCCGCTGTACGGCCCGGAGGCGCTGGCCGACTGGGATCCGGCGAGCAGGCTCGGCCGGCCGGGGGAGTACCCGTACACCCGGGGCGTCTACCCGACGATGTACGCCGGCCGGCCGTGGACGATGCGCCAGTACGCGGGCTTCGGTACCGCCGCCGAGTCCAACGCCCGCTACCGGCAGCTGATCGTGAGTGGCGGCACCGGCCTGTCGGTGGCCTTCGACCTGCCCACCCAGATGGGCTACGACTCGGACGCGCCGCTCGCCGCCGGGGAGGTGGGCAAGGTGGGCGTGGCCGTCGACAGCGTCGAGGACCTGGCCGTGCTGTTCGACGGCATCCCGCTGGGCGGGGTGTCCACCTCGATGACCATCAACGCGCCCGCCGCACTGCTCCTGCTGCTCTACCAACTGGTCGGCGAGGCCCAGGGGGTGGCGCCGGCCCGGCTGACCGGCACGGTCCAGAACGACGTGCTGAAGGAGTACATCGCCCGGGGCACGTACATCTTCCCGCCGCAGCCCTCGCTGCGGCTGGTCGCGGACGTCTTCCGGTACTGCCGGGCGGAGATCCCGCGCTGGAACACCATCTCCATCTCCGGCTACCACATGGCCGAGGCCGGGGCGGATCCGGCGCAGGAGATCGCCTTCACGCTGGCCAACGGCATCGCCTACGTCCGTACCGCGATCGCCGCCGGGATGGCGGTGGACGACTTCGCCCCCCGGCTCTCGTTCTTCTTCGTGGCCCGGGTCACGCTGCTGGAGGAGGTGGCCAAGTTCCGTGCCGCCCGCCGGATCTGGGCCAGGGTGATGCGGGAGGAGTTCGGCGCGAAGGATCCGCGCTCGTGGATGCTGCGCTTCCACACCCAGACCGCCGGGGTGCAGCTCACCGCCCAGCAGCCCGAGCTGAACCTGGTCCGGGTCTCGGTGCAGGCGCTCGCCGCGGTGTTCGGCGGCACCCAGTCGCTGCACACCAACGGCTTCGACGAGGCGATCGCGCTGCCCACCGAGAAGGCCGCCCGGCTCGCCCTGCGCACCCAGCAGGTGCTCGCCCACGAGACCGACGTGACCGCCACCGTCGACCCGTTCGCCGGCTCGTACGCGGTCGAGTCGCTGACCGACGAGGTGGAGGCCGCCGCGCTGGCGCTGATGGCCCGGGTCGAGGAGCTGGGCGGCGCGGTGGCCGCGATCGAGCAGGGCTTCCAGAAGGCCGCGATCGAGCGCACCGCCTACCGGCTCCAGCAGGAGACCGACTCCGGGGAGCGGACGGTGGTCGGCGTCAACCGCTTCCGGCTGGATGCCGAGGAGCCGTACCGGCCGCTGCGGGTGGATCCGGCGGTCGAGCGGCAGCAGGCCGAGCGGCTGGCCCGGCTGCGGGCCGGGCGGGACCGCGTGGCCGTCGCCCGGGCGCTGGACGGCCTGCGCCGCACCGCGGAGGGGGCGGGGAACGTGCTGTACCCGATGAAGGAGGCGTTGGCCGCGCGGGCCACCGTCGGCGAGGTCTGCGACGCGCTGCGGGAGGTGTGGGGCGTGTACGCCCCGGTGGAGAGCTTCTGACGCATCGCCAAGAAGGGGCCGGCCGTGACCGCCGCTCCGGGCGGTCGTTGCACAGGGCAAGCAATCGGGGAAGGCGGCTGAAACGAGATGTCATACCCACCTGTTCGGCCGGTATGCGCCCATCCGGGGACTAGTTTTCCAGAAGTCGGGCCAAATCCCCCCAACAGGCCTACCCTTGTTGAGATGAACCGTCCTGAGCCCGCTCAGCCGGGCGCCACTCTGGCCACCGCACGCCCCGCCGCCGAACTGCGCGCCCGGGTCCGGGGGCTGGAGTCCGAGCTGATCGCCTTCCGCCGTGACCTGCACCGGCACCCGGAGCTCGGCCGCCAGGAGTTCCGCACCACCGGCCTGCTCCGCGACCGGCTGGTGGCGGCCGGCCTGAGCCCCCGGGTGCTGCCCGGCGGCACCGGCCTGATCGTCGACATCGTCCCGGCCGGCACCGCCCCCGGCGCCGAGTTCCTGGCCTTCCGTGCCGACATCGACGCGCTGCCGATCGACGACGCCAAGACCGACGTGCCGTACCGCTCGACCGTCCCCGGCCGGGCCCACGCCTGCGGCCACGACGTGCACACCGCGGTGGTGCTCGGTACCGCCCTGGTGCTGGCCGAGGCCGTCCGCACCGGCGAACTGCGCCGCCCCGTCCGGCTGGTGTTCCAGCCGGCCGAGGAGGTCCTGCCGGGCGGTGCGCTGGACGTGATCAAGGCCGGGGGGATGGACGGCGTCGGCCGGATCTTCGCGGTGCACTGCGACCCCAAGGTGGAGGTGGGCCGGATCGCCCTGCGCACCGGGGCGATCACCTCGGCCTGCGACCGCCTGGTGCTGCACCTGGACGGCCCCGGCGGGCACACCGCCCGCCCGCACCTGACCACCGACCTGGTGACCGCGATCGCCCGGATGGCCGCCGACCTGCCGGGCGCGCTGGCCCGCCGGATGGACCCGCGCTGGGGCGTCAGCCTGGTCTGGGGCCGGATCGCCTCCGGCTCCGCGCCCAACGTCATCCCGCAGCGCGCCGAACTGGAGGGCACCGTCCGCTGCCTGGAGCTGGACGGCTGGCGCGAGGCGCCCGACCTGCTGCACGAGCTGATCGCCAAGCTCGCCGAGACCTACCGGGCGAAGTGGACGCTGGACTACCACCGGGGGGTGCCGCCGGTGGTCAACGAGGCGGTCTCGGTCGCCCTGCTGGACGCGGCGATGACCGACCGGTTCGGCCGGGAGGGCGCGCAGGTGGTGGAGAGCACCGAGCAGAGCCTGGGCGGCGAGGACTTCTCCTGGTACCTGGAGCACGCCCCGGGCGCGCTGGCCCGGCTCGGCGTCCGCGCCCCCGGTGACACCACCGTCCGCGACCTGCACCAGGGCCGCTTCGACGCCGACGAGCGCGCGATCGGGATCGGCGTGGAGCTGTTCGCGGCGCTCGCCCTGGACGAGCCACAGCACTGAGCCGCGGGACTGAGCTGCGGAAATCGAACGGCAGAGCTGAGCGGCAGGACCGAGCCGCCGAAACCGAACAGCAGTACTGAGCCGCGGGATTGAGCGGCGCACACCGTCCTCGGGCATCTCCTCGGGCACTGCGTGAACGCCCTCTCGGGCGACCCTCGGGCGACCGGCCGGCACCTCATCTCGGTGACCGGCCGGTTTACCGCCATCCGGGGTTATCGAACGGTTCCGTAGACTGGGCCGCAAAACCAGCTTTGGATCACCGTCCGCGCACGGGAATAGGGCCTTGGGAAGACCGTGAGACCACGGTTTGATAACAACCCGAATGGTCCGGCAGCCCGTAACCCAACCGTGTTCTACGCGCGTTACGGTGGCGTCCGACCACGCTAATCAGGTGCGTGTGAGAAGGAGATACTCCCTTGCGCCGTTCAATGAAGCTCGCTGCGGTTGTGCTCTCGGGTTCCCTGGGCATGGCCTCGCTCGCCGCTTGCGGCGCAAAGAGCACTGACACCAACACCTCCTCCGGTTCGGGCGACGGCTCGATCAAGGTCGGTATGGCCTACGACATCGGCGGCCGTGGCGACCAGTCGTTCAACGACTCCGCCGCCCGCGGTCTCGACAAGGCCAAGGCCGAGCTCGGCGTCGCGGTCACCGAGGCCGACGCCAAGACCGGTGAGGCCGAGGCCGACAAGGAGACCCGCCTCAAGAACCTGATCGACGGTGGCTACAAGACGATCATCGCGGTCGGCTTCGTCTACCAGCAGGCGGTCGACAAGGTCGCCAAGGACAACCCGAACGTCAAGTTCGCGATCATCGACTCGAACGACAAGGACCAGCCGTCCAACGTCACTTCGCTGGTCTTCGCCGAGCAGGAGGGTTCGTACCTCGCCGGCGTCGCCGCCGCGAACAAGTCGAAGTCCAAGCACGTCGGCTTCATCGGCGGTGTGCAGACCGAGCTCATCAAGAAGTTCGAGGCCGGTTACAAGGCGGGTGTGAAGTCCGTCGACGCGAACATCCAGGTCGAGACCACCTACCTGACCACGCCTCCGGACTTCACCGGCTTCAACTCGCCCGACAAGGGCAAGGAGGCCGCGCAGGGCCAGCTCGACAAGGGCGCGGACGTCATCTACGCCGCCGCCGGCTCCTCCGGCAACGGCGCCATCGAGGCCGTCGCCAACAAGCCGGGTGCCCTGGCCATCGGCGTCGACTCCGACCAGGCCGCCCAGCCGGCCCTGGCGAAGTACAAGAACAGCATCCTGACCTCGATGGTGAAGAACGTCGACAACGCCGTCTTCTCCTACATCGAGTCGATCAAGAAGGGCCAGCCGTTCACCGGCATCAAGCTCTTCGACCTGAAGGCCGAGGGCGTCTCGCTCGCCACCACCGGCGGCAAGCTCGACGACATCCAGGACAAGCTGAAGGGCGCCACCACGGCGATCACCTCCGGCGCCACCACCGTCCCGACCGCGCCGGCCCAGTAAGGCCCGCGCGTCCCGGACGCACCGGCGACTGCCGCCTGCCCGGCAGCGCCATGAACGGCAAAGCATCACGGGAGGGGCCCGGCAGGGTGCGCTCAACGCGTACCCCCGGGCCCCGTCCTGTCCCCCGTCTTCCCCTTGGCCCTCCCAGCGCAACGACGCGCCTCCAGACCACCAGGAGATCGCCATCACCGCATCCGACCCCGTCCCCCCGCGCGAGGACGGTACCCCCAGCGCGGGGACGGCGACATCGGCCGTCGAACTGCGCGGCATCACCAAGCGCTTCCCCGGTGTCGTGGCCAACCACGACATCAACCTCACCGTCCGCAGCGGTACCGTGCACGCCCTGATGGGTGAGAACGGCGCCGGCAAGTCGACGCTGATGAAGATCCTCTACGGCATGCAGAAGCCGGACGAGGGCACCATCGCGATCAACGGCGAGCCGTGCGAGTTCAACACCCCGGGCGACGCCATCTCCCGCGGCATCGGCATGGTCCACCAGCACTTCATGCTGGCCGACAACCTCACCGTGTGGGAGAACGTCGTCCTCGGCGGCGAGAAGCTCCACGGCATCGGCGCCAAGGCGAAGGCGAAGATCAAGGAGATCTCCGACCAGTACGGCCTGGGCGTGCGCCCGGACGCCCTGGTCGAGGACCTCGGTGTCGCCGACCGCCAGCGCGTCGAGATCCTCAAGGTGCTCTACCGCGGCGCCAAGATCCTGATCCTCGACGAGCCGACGGCCGTGCTCGTCCCGCAGGAGGTCGACGCGCTGTTCGACAACCTGCGCGAGCTCAAGTCCGAGGGCGTCACCGTCATCTTCATCTCGCACAAGCTGCACGAGGTGCTGGCGGTGGCCGACGCGATCAGCGTGATCCGGCGCGGCACCACGGTCGGCGACGCCGACCCGAAGGCCGTCACCGCCCGTCAGCTGGCCGAGATGATGGTCGGCGCCGAGCTGCCCTCCCCGGAGAGCCGCGAGTCGACCGTCACCACGACCGAGATGCTCGACGTCAAGGACCTGCGGATCGCCAAGACCGACGCCGAGGGCATCGAGCGCGTCGTCCTCGACGACATCTCGCTGCGCATCCACAAGGGCGAGATCCTCGGCATCGCCGGCGTCGAGGGCAACGGCCAGGCCGAACTGGTCGAGGCCATCATGGGCATGCTGCCGCTGGACGGCGGCACCGTCACCCTGGACGGCAAGGACCTCTCCGGCTCGCTCACCCGGGCCCGCCGCGAGGCCGGCATCGGCTACATCCCCGAGGACCGCCACAAGCACGGCCTGCTGCTGGAGGCCCCGCTCTGGGAGAACCGGATCCTCGGTCACGTCACCGAGGCGCCCAACTCCAAGGGCGTCCTGCTCGACCCGGGCGCCGCCCGCAAGGACACCTGGCGGATCGTCGAGGCCTACGACGTCCGCACCCCCGGCATCGAGGTCACCGCGGCCTCCCTCTCCGGCGGCAACCAGCAGAAGCTGATCATCGGCCGCGAGATGAGCCACCAGCCCAAGCTGCTGATCGCCGCGCACCCCACCCGTGGTGTGGACGTCGGCGCGCAGGCGCAGATCTGGGAGCACATCCGGGTCGCCCAGCGGGCCGGCCTGGCCGTCCTGCTGATCTCCGCCGACCTGGACGAGCTGATCGGCCTGTCCGACACCATCCGGGTCATCTACCGCGGGCGCCTGGTCGCCGACGCCGACCCGGCCACCGTCACCGCCGAGGACCTCGGCACCGCCATGACGGGTGCCGCCAGCGGCCACCTCGAGTCCGATGCCGAGGCCGTCGAGCACTTCCACGAGATCCTCGCGGAGGGCACCGAGGCCGAGTCCGACGCCGGCCCCACCGACACCGCCGACGACCCGCAGGCGGGGGAGTAACCCACATGACCAGTCCCAACACCGCCGCCAAGCGCAGCCTGGCGCAGCGGATCAGCGGTGAGCGGATCGTGCTCGCACTGGCGGCGCCGGTGCTCGCGGTCGTGCTCTCCATCGTGATCTGCTCCGTCCTGCTGGCGACTTCGGGCAAGAACCCGTTCGACGCGTGGAACGTGATGCTCACGTACGCCGGCAAGTCGGACGGCCAAGTGGGGATCCTCAACCGGTCCACCACGTACTACCTGGCCGCAGCTGCCGCCGCCTTCGGGTTCCGGATGAACCTGTTCAACATCGGCGTCGAGGGCCAGTACAAGGTCGCGGCGCTGTTCGCGGCCTTCGTCGGCGCCAAGGTCGACCTGCCCGCGATCATCCAGATCCCGCTGCTGCTGGTCACCGCCATGCTGGTCGGCGGCCTGTACGCGAGCATCGCCGGTCTGCTGAAGGTCTACCGCGGGGTCAGCGAGGTCATCTCGACCATCATGCTGAACTCGATCTCGATCGCGGTCGTCGGCCTGCTGCTCGTCCCCGGCATCTTCGCGCCGAAGACGAGCGCCACCAGCAACTCGATCCAGACCGACCCGATCTCGCAGTCCAGCCACTTCTTCACGCTGGAGACGGCGGGTGGCCCGCTCTGGGGCTTCATCTTCATCGCCGCCCTGGTCGGCGTGGTGTTCCAGTTCGCGCTGACCCGTACCCGCTTCGGCTTCGACCTGCGCGCCACCGGCCGCTCGGAGTCGGCCGCGACCGCGTCCGGCGTGAATGTCAAGCGCATGGTGATCATCTCGATGGCGGTCTCCGGCGCGATCGCCGGTCTGATCGGCATGCCCGAGCTGGTGCAGAACTCGTTCTACTACGGCCAGAGCTTCCAGCCCGGTCTGGGCTTCCTCGGCATCTCGATCGCCCTGCTCGGCCGCAACAGCCCGATCGGCATGGCCTTCGCGGCCCTGCTGTTCGCCTTCCTGGACACCACCGGCTCCCAGCTGCCGCTCCAGGGCGGCTTCCCCTTCGAGATCGTCGACGTCATGAAGGGCACCATCGTCATCTGCGTCGTCGTCGCCTACGAACTGGTGCGCCGCTACGGCCTGAAGCGCCAGCAGCAGAAGGTCGGCGCCCAGCTCGCGGCTCAGCTCGCGGCCACTGAGAAGAAGGAGGTGTCCGCATGAGCACGGCTACCGCCGCGCGTCCCAAGGCGCCGGGCGCGCCCACCAAGAAGCGCAAGATGTCCTGGCCGGTGGTGCTGCTGCTGATCGCGGGCGCCCTGGTCCTGTTCTCCGCCGTGGGCATGGCCACCGGCAACCACGCGCTGACCTCCTCCGGTCAGATCACCGCCGCGCTCAGCGCCGCCGTGCCGATCGGCATGGCCGGTCTGGGCGGTCTGTGGTCGGAGCGGGCCGGCGTGGTGAACATCGGCCTCGAAGGCATGATGGTCGCCGGCACCTTCTGCGGTGCCTGGGCCGGCTACCTGGTCAACCCGTGGGTCGGCCTGCTGGCCGGCATGCTCGGCGGCGCGCTCGGCGGTCTGCTGCACGCGCTCGTGACCGTCACCTTCGGCGTCGACCACATCGTCTCCGGCGTCGGCATCAACCTGCTGATCCCCGGCATCTGCGCGTACGTCAACCGGATCTACTACAAGGACTACATCGCGGTCGGCGCGGGTGCGAACCAGTCGCCGCCGGCGGATCCGCTGCCGTACATCACCGTTCCCGGGCTGTCCTCGTGGCTGTCCGACATCGAGAAGCACCACTGGTTCCTGGTCTCGGACGTGGCCGGCGTGGTCGGCGGCCTGGTCACCAACATCTCGGTGGTCGTGCTGCTGGCCGGCGCGATGATCGTGGTCAGCTACTTCGTGCTCTGGCGCACGGTGTTCGGCCTGCGGCTGCGCTCCTGCGGTGAGAACCCGACCGCCGCCGAGTCGCTGGGCGTCAACGTCTACAAGTACAAGTACCTCGCGGTCATCGCCTCCGGCGCCTTCGCCGGCCTCGGCGGTGCGTACCTCTCGCTGGTCGCGGCGCACTTCTACAAGGACGGCCAGACCCTCGGCCGCGGCTTCATCGGCCTCGCCGCGATGATCTTCGGCAACTGGATGCCGGGCGGCCTGGCCATGGGCGCCGGCCTGTTCGGCTTCACCGACAGCCTCCAGCTGCGCGACCCGGAGTCGGTGCACGTGCTGATCCTGACCGTCGCCATCGCGATGGCACTGCTCGCGCTCTGGCAGCTGTACCGGCGCAAGTTCACCGGCGCGGCGATCTCCTTCGTGGTCGCCGGCGGTCTCGGCGCCTGGTACGCGCTCACCGACGAGGTGCAGCGCCCGCTGATCGTCGCCACGCCGTACGTGATCACCCTGGTGGTGCTCTCGCTGGCCTCCCAGCGGCTGCGCATGCCGAAGGCGGACGGCCAGATCTACCGCAAGGGCCAGGGCAAGTGACGGCGCCTGCGGCGTCGGCCGCGATCGACTGGGAGCGGCTGCGCGCGGCCGCGCGCGAGGCGATGACCCACGCGTACGCCCCCTACAGCAAGTTCCCGGTCGGCGCGGCCGCGCTGGTGGACGACGGGCGGCTGGTCACCGGCTGCAACGTCGAGAACGCCTCGTACGGGCTCGGGCTGTGCGCCGAGTGCGGGCTGGTGTCCGCGCTGCACGCCACCGGCGGCGGCCGGCTGACGGCCTTCACCTGCGTCGACGGCGCGGGCGAACTGCTGATGCCGTGCGGGCGCTGCCGCCAGCTGCTCTACGAGCACGGCGGGCCGGAACTGCTGATCGAGCTGCCCTCGGGGATCCGCCCGATGAGTGAGGTCCTGCCCGACGCGTTCGGGCCGGAGCGGCTCTAGCTTCGACAATTGTTACGCGCGTAGAGTGTCGCGAGTGGGCCGGAACCCGGTCATCTCGCGACACTCTTCGCTTTTGAAACCCCTCTTGGAGCACGCATGGACGCCATCTCCGTCATCAGGACCAAGCGCGACAGCGGAGAACTGAGCGACGCTCAGATCGACTGGGTCATCGACGCCTACACCCGCGGCGAGGTCGCCGACGAGCAGATGTCCGCCCTGGCCATGGCGATCCTGCTGAACGGCATGAAGCCGCACGAGATCAGCCGCTGGACCGACGCCATGATCCGCTCCGGCGTCCGGATGGACTTCTCCTCGCTGCCGCTGCCCACCAGCGACAAGCACTCCACCGGCGGCGTCGGCGACAAGATCACCCTCCCGCTCGCCCCGCTCGTCGCCGCCTGCGGCGCCGCCGTCCCGCAGCTCTCCGGCCGCGGCCTCGGCCACACCGGCGGCACCCTCGACAAGCTGGAGTCCATCCCCGGCTGGCGCGCCCTGCTCTCCAACGAGGAGATGCTCGACGTCCTGCGCTCCACCGGCGCGGTCATCTGCGCCGCCGGCGACGGCCTCGCGCCCGCCGACAAGAAGCTCTACGCGCTGCGCGACGTCACCGGCACCGTCGAAGCCATCCCGCTGATCGCCTCCTCGATCATGTCCAAGAAGATCGCCGAAGGCACCGGCGCCCTGGTCCTGGACGTCAAGGTCGGCTCCGGCGCCTTCATGAAGAACCTCGACAACGCCCGCGAACTCGCCCGCACCATGGTCGGCCTGGGCACCAACGCCGGCGTGAACACCGTCGCTCTGCTCACCGACATGTCCACCCCGCTCGGCCTCACCGCCGGCAACGCGCTGGAGGTCCGCGAGTCGATCGAGGTGCTGGCCGGCGGCGGCCCCGCCGACGTCGTCGAGCTCACCCTCGCCCTCGCCCGCGAGATGCTCGCCGCGGCCGGCGTGCACGGCAAGGACCCGGCCGACGCGCTGCGCGACGGCTCCGCGATGGACCACTGGCGCCGCATGATCGCCGCCCAGGGCGGCGACGTCGACGCCCCCCTCCCGGTCGCCCGCGAGCAGCACGTCATCCCGGCGCCCGCCTCCGGCGTCCTCACCGGGCTCGACGCCTACGCCGTCGGCGTCTGCGCCTGGCGCCTCGGCGCCGGCCGCGCCCGCAAGGAGGACCCGGTCCAGGCCGGCGCCGGCGTCGAGATGCACGCCAAGCCCGGCGACACCGTCGTGGCCGGCCAGCCCCTGCTGACCCTGCACACCGACACCCCCGAGCGCTACGACTACGCCATCGAGGCACTGACGGGCGGCATCGAGGTCTCCCCGGCCGGCACGGCCTTCACCCCGAACCCGATCGTCCTCGACCGCATCGCGTGACCGCGTGATTACCCCATGTGCGGCAGCGTGCCCTACGCTGCCGCACATGGGAGTTGACCGCTTCACGGTCGAGATCGAACCGGAGGGGGGTGGCGATGAACCACCTCCAGTGGAAGACCCGCCGCACGCGTGAGCTGCTGGGCGAGCAGGTGCAGGAGAGCCCGGAGATGGCCGCAGAGCGGCTGGAGTTTCGTTACTCCTGGGCGTTCGGGCAGGCGCTCTACGACCGCCGCACTGCTCTCGGCCTGTCGCAGACGGACGTGGCCCGTCGTGCCAACATGACCGAAGACGAGATCGAGTGCATCGAGGGAGCCGGCACCGTGCCCACCCTGCCGCTGTTGGAAAAGCTGGCGGTGGCTCTGGAAGCCGAGTTGGACCTCCACGTGGTGCCCGGCGCTGATACGAAGCTTCGCTTTCACGCGCCGGCTGCATGAGGGACCGGCGAGGAGCCCGTACCCGGTTTGCCGGGTGCGGGCTCCTTCCGTGTGCTCAGGCCCGGTCGGCCGGTGTCCTGCGGGTGCGGGTTCAGGCGTAAGTCCGCAGGACGCTGGTGTCGAGCGTCCAGGGGCCGACGGTGATCTTGTCGCCGAAGGCGAAGTCCTTGCGGCGGGTGTAGCCGGGCTCGTCGTGGACGATGCCGGTGCCCTTGCGGGGATCGACCAGGAGATAGAGCGGAATGCCCATCGCCGCGTAGTCGTGGACCTTGTCGCGGTAGTCGCTCTCGGGGTTGGACGTGGAGACGATTTCCACGACGAGAAGGATCTCGTGGGGAAGGAAGGCCGGGTCGTCGTCGTCCAGCGCCGCGTCGGGGAACACCATCAGGTCGGGATTCCGAAGCCGACCGAGGCCGACGTCCTCCAGGTCCGCGCCACCGTGGGCGATGTAGCCGGGGTGGGTCTGCGGTAGCTGGGCATTGAGCTGTTGAGCGATCCGCAGTACCGCGAGTTCGTGCCGTTTGACCGGCGACAGCATCAGGACGACCGCTCCGTCGGCGATCTCGACCTTCCCCAGCCCCGGCAGCCGGGGAAGCTGATCGGCGATCTCCCGCAATCGGGCGTACGCCGCCGGATCAACGCTCATGCCCGGAGTGTATCGGCGGTGGTCGTCAGGGGCGGTTGAAGACGTCGTGGGTGCCGATCCGGCGCCAGACGATGTGCGGGTCCCCGCCCTGGACGGGGAGGCCGTAGTGGAAGGTGGCCCGGCCGCCGGGGGCCCAGGTCAGCTCCCAGATGTCCGGGTGGCCCTGCATCTTCTTCACGCGCAGGCCGCGTCGGAAGCCCTGACCGGCCCGCAGGTCGGTGACGAACTGGGCGACGGCGACGAGGAATGCGGCCTTCTGCGCGGGAGTCAGGCCCTTCCAGTCACGGAGGAAGTGGGCCGGCGACTCATGCGTCGGCACGGCGCTTGATCTCCTCCAGGTCCAGGCCGCCCTCGTCGGCGAGGGACTGCAGGAAGGCGTCGCCGTCCTGGAAGACCTCGCCGCGGTCGCCCTCTGCGATCGCCTCGTCGACCTCCTGCTCCTTCTCCTGCCAGCCGGCGCCCCAGAACCACGCCTGGTCGTCGGGGATCACGGAGGCGGGGGTCAGCACGATGCGGCCGTCCTCGATGGCGACCACCAGTTGGTCGCCCTCCTGGAGGTCCAGTTGCTCCCTTATCTCCTGCGGGATGGTGACCACGCCCTTCTTCCGCACGGGCGTGGACACCAGGTGGGGACGACGGCGGCGCTTGAGGTCTGCCATGGGGAAAGTCTACCTGGCAGAAAGTCTGCCCAGTCGGTCCTGTTGCCGGGCCGCGTGGGCCTGGCGGGTGGCGTAGAGGGTGACGGCGGCGGCGAGGGTCATGGCGGTGAGGCCGACGGTGGCGGCGCCGGGCCAGCCGGTGGCGTGGTAGGCGTCGGCGCCCAGGGTGCCGCCGAGGCTGTTGCCGAGGTAGTAGGCGATCAGGTAGAGGGCGGAGGCCTGGGCGCGGCCCTCGGTGGCGGTGCGGCCGACCGCTGAGGAGGCGGTGGCGTGGCCGGCGAAGAAGCCGGCGGTGATCAGGACCAGGCCGAGCAGGGCGCAGACCAGGGACTCGGTGAGGGAGAGCAGCAGCCCGGCGGCGGTCACGCCGATGGAGACGTAGAGCGCGCCGCGGCGGCCGAGTCGGCCGGCGAGGCGGCCGGCCGCGGCGGAGGTGCCGGTGCCGACCAGGTAGACGACGAAGATCGAGGCCGCGACGGACTCGGGCAGGTGGAACGGCGCCGAGATCAGCCGGTAGCCGACGGTGTTGTAGACCGCGCCGAACACGGCCATGAACAGCAGCCCGAGCGCGTACAGCCGCACCAGCAGCGGGTTGCGCAGGTGCCGGCCGACGGTGCGGGCCAGGGCGCGGGCGTCCACCGGGGCCGGGGTGAAGTGCCGGGCGGCGGGGATCAGCAGCCGGAAGGCGAGTGCGGCGAGCAGGGCGAGGGCGGCGGAGGCGGCGAGGCCCCAGCGCCAGCCGAAGGCCGCGGCGGTCCAGCCGGAGAGCAGTCGGCCGCCCATGCCGCCGATGCTGTTGCCGGCCACGTACAGGCCCATCGCGGAGGCCAGGGCGCTGGGGTGGACCTCCTCGGCGAGGTAGGCCATGGCGGTGGCGGGCAGCCCGGCGAGCGCGGCGCCCTGGAGGACGCGCAGCACGACGAGGGTGGTGAGGTCGGGCGCGAACGGCAGGGCGAGGGCGAGGGTGGCGGCGGCGAGGGTGGAGGCCGTCATCACGGCGGTGCGGCCGTACCGGTCGGACAGGGCGCTGGCGGGGAGCAGGGCGAGCGCGAGTCCGAGGGTGGCGGCGGAGGCCGTCCAGCTGGCCTGGCCGGGGGTGAGGTCGAGGTCGGCCGAGAGGATCGGCAGCAGGCCCTGGGTGGAGTAGAGCAGGACGAAGGTCGCGACTCCGGCGGCGAACAGGGCGAGGTTGGCGCGGCGGAAGGCGCGTTGGCCGGGGCGGTGGCGGTCGTCGTGCGAGGCGGCGGGGGCGGGGGCATCCGGGGTGGTCACGGATGCCCTGGTATCGGCGGGCTGCATGTCGTCGACGGTAGGCGCGCTGCGGTTGATGCGTCCAATGCATGAACGGTGGATGATCGATGCGTTGTCGTATGAGTCGAGGTGGTGGCGGGATGGCCGGGGCGGATCGGGTGGACGTGACGGACGGCACGGAGCCGCGGTACCGGGTGGCGGAGTTGGGGCCGGACGAGCCGGCGGTGCTGCTGGCGCCCCGGCTGGCCCAGTTCGCGGCGGTGGCCCGGCTGGAGCACGTGACGCGGGCGGCCGCGCTGCTCGGGGTGCCGCAGCCGACGCTGTCGCGGGCGGTGGCCCGGCTGGAGGAGGAGCTGGGTGTGGACCTGCTGGCCCGTCAGGGCCGGACGGTCCGGCTGACCAGGGCCGGCCGGCTGCTGCTGGCCTCGGTGGAGCGGGCGCTGGCGGAGGTCGAGCGGGGGGCGGAGGCGGCCCGTGCGGAGGCCGATCCGGCGGCCGGGCGGGTGGCGTTCGGTTTTCTGCACACGATGGGGACGGACGCGGTGCCGGCGCTGCTGCGCGGGTTCAGGGCGGGGCATCCGCAGGTCCGGTTCCAGCTGGTGCAGGACTACGTCGGGGCGATGCTGGAGCGGTTGCGGGCGGGGGAGTTGGACCTCTGCCTGGTCGCGCCGCTGCCGGACGATCCGGCTTTCGCGGCCCGCCCGCTGGACGAGCAGCGGCTGCACCTGGTCGTCCCGGCGGACCACCGGCTGGCGGGCCGGCGGCGGATCCGGCTGGCGGAGGTGGCCGAGGAGCCGTTCGTCGGGCTGGAGGAGGGGTACGGGCTGCGCGCGATCACGGACGGCTTCTGCGCGCAGGCCGGGTTCGTGCCGCGGCTGGCCTTCGAGGGGGAGGAGGCGGAGACGCTGCGCGGGCTGGTCGCGGCCGGGCTGGGGGTGGCGCTGCTGCCGCCGGCGCTGGTGCCGCGGCCGGGGGTGGTGGAGCTGGAGGTGACGGCGCCGCGTACCCGGCGGGCGATCGGACTGGCCTGGGCGGCGGGGCGGCCGCTGACCCCGCCGGTGGCGGCGTTCCGGGACTTCGTGCTGTCCCGGCGGGGCCGGTTGCTGCAGCACGATTGAGCCGCAACTGGGCCGAATGTGCCGGGGATGGCCCGGACGGTGGAATTCCCGGTGGACTTTCGCCGAACCGGCCGTGTTAACAGTGGTGGGTCTACGCGCGTAGGGGCTATATTTTCGCAATGGAGAAGCAGATCCCTGTCACCGCCGCGGGCGCCGGCCCGCGCATCCCCACCCCCGACCAGATCCGCCGCGCGCCGAAGGTGCTGCTGCACGACCACCTCGACGGCGGGCTGCGCCCGGAGACGGTCGTCGAGCTGGCCGCCGCGGTCGGCTACGAGGGCCTTCCGACCACCGACGCCAAGGAGCTCGGCGAGTGGTTCCGCGAGGCCGCCGACTCCGGCTCGCTGGTCCGCTACCTGGAGACCTTCGCGCACACCTGCGCCGTGATGCAGACCCGCGAGGCCCTGATCAAGGTCGCCGCCGACTGCGCCGAGGACCTGGCCGCCGACGGCGTCGTGTACGCCGAGGTCCGCTACGCCCCCGAGCAGCACCTGGAGGCCGGCCTGTCCCTGGACGAGGTCGTCCAGGCCGTGAACGAGGGCTTCCGCCTCGGCGAGGCCAACGCCCGCGCGGCCGGCCACCGGATCCGGGTCGGCACCCTGCTGACCGCGATGCGGCACGCCGCCCGCTCCACCGAGATCGCCGAACTGGCCAACCGCCACCGGGACCAGGGCGTCGTCGGCTTCGACATCGCCGGCGCCGAGGCGGGCCACCCGCCCACCCGCCACCAGGCCGCCTTCGACTACCTCAAGGGCGAGAACAACCACTTCACCATCCACGCGGGCGAGGCCTTCGGCCTGCCGTCGATCTGGGAGGCCCTGCAGTGCTGCGGCGCCGACCGGCTCGGCCACGGCGTGCGGATCGTCGACGACATCACGGTGGCCGAGGACGGCAGCGTCGAGCTCGGCCGGCTGGCCGCGTACGTGCGCGACAAGCGCATCCCGCTGGAGATGTGCCCGACCTCCAACCTCCAGACCGCGGCGGCCACTTCGTACGCCGAGCACCCGATCGGGCTGCTCAGCCGGCTGAAGTTCCGGGTCACCGTGAACACCGACAACCGGCTGATGAGCGGCACCAGCATGAGCCGCGAGTTCGGGCACCTGGTGGAGGCCTTCGGCTACACGCTGGGGGACATGGAGTGGTTCACGGTGAACGCGATGAAGTCCGCGTTCCTGCCGTTCGACGAGCGGCTGGCGATGATCAACGACGTGATCAAGCCGGGGTACGCCGAACTGAAGGCGGAGTGGCTGTTCAGCTCGGGCACCGGCGACAGCTGAGCGGCCCGGCCCGTTCGAATGGTCGGGTGAACGCCCACGTCCCGAAAGGGAGTTGGCGTTCATCCGACTACTCACTCGGGTGAGTGAACGCCCTTTGGTCCTCGCGTGGCCCACTCACTACGGTGTGCCCGTCCATGCTGACAGGCCGTGGCGGCGGTAGCCCGTCCGCCCCGTCCCGATGTCGGCCACCGACGACGACCCAAGGGACGAACCATGAAGCAGGCTCTCAAGGCCGCCGGCACCGCGGCGCTCGGCATCGCCATCGCGGCGGTGGGCGCCGGTACCGCCGCCGCCGCCCCCGCGCCCGGCGGCCTCGGGCTGCCCACCGGCGCGGTCACGAACCCCGCGGTGACCGGCGCGGTCACCGACACCGCCGCCAAGCTGCCCGGCGGCGACAAGGTCACCGGCACGCTCGGCACCCTCACCCCGGCCGCCGGCCAGGCGGCGCCCGCCCCGGCCGCCGAGGCCGGTGCCGCCACGCGTGGCGCCATCCCGACCATCCCCGGCATCGACAAGACCCCCATCGGCGGGCTGACCCACACCCTGCCGCTGCCGGGCCTGGCCGGCTGACCTGGCCGCCGGCACGGCGACGGGCCGTCCGCCCCGGTGATCCCGGGAGCGGGCGGCCTGCCGTCGTACCGGCCCCGGCGCAACGGCGCCGGGCGTGCGGCTCCCCGGCTTACGGGTCCCGGGCTTACGGCTCCTGGGGGAGCAGCACCCAGAGGGCCAGGTAGACCAGGCACTGGAGCCCGGGCAGGATGATCGAGATCAGGAAGATCAGTCGCACGGTCCACGGCGTCACGCCGTAGCGCTCGGCGAGCCCGGCGCAGACGCCGGCGATGACGCGGTTGTGACGGGGACGGGCGAGACGGGCGCTCATGGGTCAACTCCGTGTCGTGGCACCCGATCCGGCCGATCCGGCGGGCTTAATTTCCACTCTCCGCCACCGCGCTCCCGGAAACGTCCACCTGGCAGTCGATTCGCCACCCCGCCGACTCGCCGGTGAGGCGTAGCCGGGTGTCGGGGTCCGTCTCAGGGTCGCCCGGAGGCGGACGCCCCAGGTGGCGCCCGCGCGGCGGCGGGAAAGCCCGTTGCGGTCCGGCGGCGGTCCGGTCTAGCCTCTCCGGCAACACGTCGAGGGAGACGAGTACCTCCGGGCCCCGTGGGTCGAGAGAGCCGCCGGCAGCTGTGAAGGCGGCCCTGCGTCCCGGAGCGAAGACACTCCCGAGTGCGGGGAGGAAATGCCCCGCCGGCCGGCCCCCGTCAACGGGCCGCAATGAGGTCGCCGCCCGTGCGGGCGGCGGCGAAAGTGCGGTGGCACCGCGAGTTGCCCTTCTCGCCCGCACTCCGAAGGGATCACCACGACGCCCCTGGAGGGCCGCGATGATCCACCCGACGACCCGTGTCCTGGCCGCCGAACTACCCGGCCACGTCGGCGAATCCGTAGAGATCAGTGGCTGGCTGCACCGCCGCCGCGCACTCAAGTCCGTCACCTTCCTGGTGATCCGGGACCGCTCCGGACTGGCCCAGGTGGTCGCCACCGGCGCGGGCCCCGACCTGCCGGAGGAGACCGTCCTGCGGATCCGCGGCACCGTCACCGCCAACCTGCAGGCGCCGGCCGGCGTCGAGCTGACCTCGCCCACCGTCGAGGTCCTGTCCAGCCTCGCCGAGGCGCCCCCGGTCAGCCTGTTCCGGCCGACCGTCGAGGCCGCCCTCCCGGTGATCCTCGACGGTGCCCCCGTCACCCTCCGCCACCCGCGCCTGTCCGCCCTGCACCGGATCACCGCGGCCTCGGTGGGCGGGTTCCGGGCCACCCTCGACGGCCTGGGCTTCACCGAGATCCAGACCCCGAAGGTGGTCTCCTCGGCCACCGAGTCCGGGGCGAACGTCTTCGCGCTGGACTGGTTCGGCCGCCCCGCCTACCTCGCGCAGTCGCCGCAGTTCTTCAAGCAGGCGATGGTCGGGGTGTTCGAGCGGGTCTACGAGACCGGGCCGGTGTTCCGGGCCGAACCGCACGACACCGCGCGGCACTTGGCGCAGTACACCAGCCTCGACGCGGAACTCGGCTTCATCGCCGACCACCGCGAGGTGATGGCCGTGCTGCGCGAGGTGGTCGCCGGGATGGTCGCCTCGGTGGCCGAGCGGGCCGGCGCCGCTGTCGACCTGCTGGAGGTGAAGCTGCCCGAGGTCCCGGCGGAGATCCCGCAGCTCCACTTCGCCGAGGCGATGCGGCTGTTGGGCGTCGACGAGCCGGACCTCGCCCCGGCGCACGAGCGGTGGCTCAGCGAGTGGGCGCTGCGCGAGCACGGCAGCGAGTTCCTGTTCGTGGTCGGCTACCCGATGCGAAAGCGGCCCTTCTACACCCACCCGGAACCGGGCCGCCCGGAGTACTCCAACAGCTTCGACCTGCTCTTCCGCGGGCTCGAACTGGTCACCGGAGGCCAGCGGCTGCACCGGCACGAGGACTACCTGGCCGCGCTGGCGGCCCGGGGCGAGCCGGTCCAGCCGTACGAGGGCTACTTGCGCTCCTTCGCGCACGGGATGCCGCCGCACGGCGGGTTCGCGCTCGGGCTGGAGCGCTGGACGGCGCGGCTCACCGGCACCGACAACATCCGCCGGACCACGCTCTTCCCGCGCGACCTGCACCGCCTGACGCCCTGACATCTGACCCCGGCGGGCGGGGGGCACCGGACGGACCGGAGC
>NZ_JBHXTQ010000023.1:0-92282 GCF_042677305.1 Kitasatospora sp. NPDC127121
GGCCCCGCCACTGCGCGGGGCGGCTGCGCTGGTGGGCGGGGTGGTGTGGTGGTCAGGTCAGTCGTGGGTCAGGGTGCGGGGGCGGATGTCGGGCCAGGTCTGCTCGATGTGGTCGAGGCAGGCCTGGCGTCGCGCTGCGCCGAACACCGTCCTCCAGCCTTCGGGCACGGTGGCGAAGGCGGGCCACAGTGAGTGCTGGCCCTCTGCGTTGACCAGGACCAGGTAGTCGGCGTCGGGGTCGTCGAAGGGGTTCGTCATCACGTCGTCCTCTCGTGCTCGGTGAAAACCGGTGGGCTTGTCGGTGCGGTCAGTGGCCGCGCAGTTCCAGGGTGCAGCACTTGACGCTGCCGCCCGCCTTGAGGAGTTCGGTGAGGTCCACGCCGATCGGTTCGAAGCCGCGTCGGCGCAGTTCGCCGATCAGGTGGGTGGCCGACTCGGGGAGCAGGACGTGGCGGCCGTCGGAGAGCGCGTTGAGGCCGAAGACGGCGGCGTCCTCGGCGGTCGCCTGGATGGCGTCCGGGAACAGTTCGCGCAGCACCGCCCGGCTGCCGGGGGTGAAGGCCTCCGGGTAGTACATGATCTCGTCGTCGGAGAGGACGGCGAGCGCCGTGTCCAGGTGGTAGAACTCCGGGTCGACCAGGGTCAGGCTGGTCACCGGGACGCCGAAGAACTCCTGGGCCTCGGCGTGCGACCTCGGGTCGGTGCGGAAGCCCGTGCCGGCCAGCAGCCGGCGGCCGACCAGCAGGTAGTCGCCCTCGCCCTCGTTGATGTGCTCGGGCCACAGCAGTTCGGACCAGCCCCGCTCGCGGAACCAGGACAGGTAGGCCGGGCCCTCGGCCGTGCGCTCGGCGTGGCGGAAGCGTGCGCCCAGGACCTTTCCGTCGACCACGGTCGCGCCGTTGGCCGCGAAGACCATGTCGGGCAGTCCGGGCAGCGGGTCGATCTCCTCGACGGTGTGGCCGAGTTCGCGGTAGAGGTCGCGCAGCCTGGTCCACTGGGCGAGCGCGAGCGCGCCGTCGACCGGCTTCTCCGGGTGCATCCAGGGGTTGATGGAGTAGCTGACGCCGAAGTGGCTGGGCCGGCACATCAGGAAACGGCGCGGGCTCGCGGCGCGGGCTGTCATCGGGGTGGTTCTCCTTGGTCTGCGTGCTGCACGGTCTACGTGTTGCGGGTCTGCGGGTCTGCGTGTTGCTCCGGGAGGTCCGGGGCCGGTTCAGTCGATGAGTCGGCGGCGCATCCCGCGGACGGCCAGGAACCAGGCGAGGACGGCGAATGCGGCCAGGACGGCCCCGTGCAGGGCGTCGCCCGCCCCGAGCGTCCCGAAGGCGGCGTGACGCACCAGCTGCGTGCAGTGGAAGATCGGGTTGACGGCCGCCACTCCCTGGACCCAGTCGGGCAGCCCGTCCAGCGGGAAGAACACGCCCGCGGCCATCACCAGCGGTGTGAGCACGCCGGACACCACGAGCCGCAGCCAGTCGATCGCCGGCACCAGGCAGGACACCCACATGCCGAGCAGGGCGAAGGCGAAGCCGGAGACCAGCGCCACCAGCGGCACCAGCAGCAGCTCCGGCCCCGGCGGCAGGCCGATGGCGAGGCAGACCAGCAGCGGCGCGGTGCCGTAGACGGAGGACTTGACGGCGATCCAGGACGCCTCGGCGGTGACCAGTTCCCAGACGTCGACGGGCTGGCACAGCACGGCGTCGTAGATCTTCTGGTACTTGCGGCGGTTGAAGCTCTCGAACATCCCGGCGAAGGCCGAGGCGAAGAGCACCGAGGTGACCACCATGCCGACGCCGACGAACTGCGGGTACGGGTGTCCCTGGACCGAGTCGATCAGCCGGCTGAAGCCGATGCCGAACCCGGTCATGTAGACCAGCGGCTCGATCAGCGAGCCGAAGGTGATGGCGGGCCAGTAGCGGCGGAAGAGCAGCAGTTCGCGCAGCCACACCGCCCGCATGGTCGGCCACAGGGCGGGCGGGAGGCCTGGGGCGGGGCCGGTCTGGGCCTCGGTGCGGGGCATGGGCGTCGCCGTGGTCATCGGGTGTCCTCTCTGTGGGGGCGGGCAGGCGGGCGGGCGGGCAGGCGGGCGGTAGACGAGGGAGCGGGGGGAGCGAGGGAGCGGCCGGCCCGGGCTCAGCCGAACAGTTCTCCGGTCAGTGCGACGAACACGTCCTCCAGGGAGGTCGGGCGCAGCACGTCCGGCGGCCCGAGACGCTCGTGCAGCTGCGCGGAGATGGTCTCGGCGCGCAGGACGGAGACCGCCGGCCCGGTCCGCCGGCTGGGCAGTCCGGCCCGGGCGGCCTCGGCCTCGACGAGTTCGCGCCGGGCCGCGTCGCCCCGGTACTCGGCGGCCTGTGCGCCCGCGTGCGCGCGCAGCAGTTCGGCGGGGGTGCCCCGGGCGATCACCCGGCCGCCGGTCACCACGGCCACCTCGTCGGCGAGCCGTTCCGCCTCTTCGATGTAGTGGGTCGACATGACCACCGTGGTGCCGCTCTCGCGCATCCCGTCGATGACGTCCCACAGGTCCTGCCGGATCTGCGGGTCCAGGCCGACGGTGGGCTCGTCCATGAGCAGCAGCCGCGGGTTGTTGACGATGCCCCGGGCCAGCAGGACCCGTCGGCGCATGCCGCCGGAGAGCGCGTCGGCGCGGGTGTTCGCGCGGTCGGTCAGCCGGACGGCGGCCAGCGCCTGGTCGACCGCCTCACGGTAGCGCTCGCGCGGCAGGGCCGTGAACCGGACGAACACGTCGAGATTCTGGCGCACCGTCAGTTCGGGGTCGATGTTGTCGTGCTGGGGGACGACGCCGACCAGGGAGCGGGCGCGGCGGGAGTCCTCCGGCATCCGGTGCCCGAACACCTCCACGGTGCCCGCGTCCGCGCGGGTCTGCCCGGTGAGCATCCGCATGGTGGTGGACTTGCCCGCACCGTTGGGCCCGAGCAGGCCCAGGAACATGCCGGGCGGCACTTCCAGGTCCAGGCCGCCCACCGCGGTGGTGGCACCGAACGTCTTGACCGCACCGCTGATTCGGACGGCAGGGGTGTCCACGCGGGCGCTCCTTTCGGGGAGTCGGGGAAGTGCAGGGGAAGTACTGGGGAAGCGCAGGGGAAGTACGGGGGAAGGCGGAGGAAGTCGGGCGAAGCCAGGGGAAGTTCGGCGTCGGGGAAGGTACAAGGGAAGTCGGGGAATGTCACCGCCCGGTGCGCCGAAATCCTCGCTCCCCGGGGGCCGGGCCCGCGCGATCATCTAACCGCAGAATCGACTTGTCAGGAACCTGCTTTCGGGGGTTCCCCTGTCCATGACCAGGTGTTAGGTTGCTCGAAGATCAATGCCGCCGGGACGCACTATGTCGGCCCATCCGGGGGGAAATTCGGCTCCATCACCCGTAGTTCGCGACCGTAGCGTCGGTGTGCGACGGGTGCTGATCACGTATTCCTCCTTCGGTCGTCACCCGCGGCACCACCACCCCTTCACGCACCTGACCGAGGAGATGTGGATGCAGTCCGACGGACCGCTCACCGCGAACGTCCGCCTGCGGGCCGCGGTAGCCGAGGACGCCGGTGTCGTCACCGAGGTCTTCCTGGCCTCCCGCACCGCGACCATGCCGTACCTGCCCCGTCTGCACAGTGACGAGGCCACCCTGAGCTGGATCACCCACGTCGTGCTCCCGGACACCCGGGTGTGGCTGGCCGAGGACGCCGGGACCGGGGCCGTACTGGGCTTCGCCTCGCTCGACGGCAGCCTGCTCGACCACCTCTACCTGCGCCCCGAGGCGCGCCGCCGCGGCATCGGGACGGTGCTGCTGGAGGCCGTCAGGTCGGCCAGCCCGCAGGAGCTCTCGCTGCACGTCTTCCAGAAGAACACCGAGGCGCGCGCCTTCTACGAGCGGCACGGCTTCGTCGTGGTGGACACCAACGACGGCAGCCGCAACGAGGAGAACGAGCCGGACATGACCTACCGCTGGACCGCGTGACTCCCGCCCGCACAGCGCGGTAGCCGGTAGTCCCCCCGCCGAGGGACGTCGGCGGGCCCCCCACGGCCCCGGAGCCCACAAGGACCCCCGGAAGCCACCACGGCCGGGGCCCGCGACGGCCCCGGGGCCCCCGGCGGTCCGCGAATCACCGCAGCCTGCACATCACCACGGCCCGCTCATCACCACGGCGGGGCCCACCACGGCCTGAACTCACCACGGCCGCGGCCCCCGACGGTCTACGACGGCCCGTAACTCACCACGGCCGCGACTCACCACGGCCGGGGCCCACAACGGCCAAGAGCCACCGGAAACCACCGTCCGGCCCGCCCGACCCACCCGGCCGGCGGGGCGGTTCCACCTGGAGGGATGCCCCGTGCTGGGCGAACACAGCCTGCCCGCGGAGACACCGCTGTCGTACGCACAGTTGGCGCTCTGGTTCAACGACCGCCTCCAAGGCGGCGACGCCTCCTACAACGTCCCGGTGGCGCTGCGGCTGACCGGCCCGGTCGACCACGAGGCGCTGCGGTCCGCCCTCGCCGACGTGGTGGAGCGGCACGCGGCCCTGCGCACCGTCTTCCCCGAGCGCGACGGCGTGCCGCGCCAGCAGGTGCTGGCGATGGCCGAGCTGGCGCCGGTCCTCACCGTGGTGCCCGTCACCGAGGAGGAGCTGCCCGCCCTGATCGAGGCCGGGGCCGGGCACGTCTTCGACCTGGAGGCCGAGGCCCCGCTGCGGGTGCACCTGTTCGTGCTCGGCCCGCAGCAGCACGTGGTGCTGATGGTGCTGCACCACATCGCCGGCGACGGCTGGTCGCTGGCCCCGCTGGCCCGCGACCTGAGCACCGCCTACCTGGCCCGCAGCCAGGGCCGGGCGCCCGTCTGGTCCCCGCTGCCCGGCACGTACGCCGAGTACGCCGTGCGCCAGCACGCGAACCTCGGCGACCTGGACGACCCGCAGGGCCAGGGCGGGCGCCAACTCGCCTACTGGCGCCAGGCGTTGGCGGGCCTGCCGGACTTCCTGGAGCTGCCCACCGACCACCCCCGGCCGACCGTGATGTCGCACCGGGGCGAGTACTTCCCGTGGGACCTCCCGGCCGAGCTGCACCGCGAGCTGCTGGCGCTGTCCCGCTCCTGCCGGGTCAGCATGTTCATGGTGCTCCAGGCGGCGCTGGCGACGGTGCTGACCCGGTCGGGGGCCGGTACGGACATCCCGATCGCCAGCCCGATCGCGGGCCGCACCGACGAGCGCTACGACGACGTGGTCGGCTACTTCGTCAACCCGCTGGTCCTGCGCCTGGACACCTCCGGCGACCCGACCTTCCGCGAGCTGCTCAAGCGGGTGCGCCGCACCGACCTCCAGGGCTTCGCCCACCAGGAGTTCCCGTTCGAGCGGCTGATCACCGCGCTCAACCCGCACCGCTCGCTGGGCTGGCACCCGCTGTTCCAGGTGATGCTGGCCTTCCAGAACACCCCCGAGGCCTCCCTCGCGCTGCCCGGCATCGAGAGCGAGATCGCCGAGGCGGGCCCGGGCGGTGCCAAGTTCGACCTGTCCTTCAACATGCGCGAGGTGCACGACGCCGACGGCGCCCCGGCCGGGCTCGGCTGCTTCGTCGAGTACAGCACCGACCTGTTCACCCGCGAGGGTGCCGAGGCCCTGACCGCCCGGCTCGGCCGGCTGCTCGCCGCGGCCGCGGCCGACCCGGGCCAGCGGATCGGCGGGTACGACCTGATCGGCGCCGAGGAGCGGCTCGACCTGTTCGAGCGCGCCCACGGGCCCGCTCTGCCCGTCCTGCCCACCCTGCCGGCCCCCGCCGTGACGTACCACGGCGCCTTCGAGGAGCGCGCCGCCCTGGAGGGCGAGGTCACGGCCCTCGTCGCCGAGGACGGCCGGTTCACCTTCGCCGAGGTCAACGAGCGCGCCAACCGGCTCGCCCGGGAGCTCGTGCGGCGCGGGGCCGGCCCCGAGCGCTACGTCGTCCTGGCACTGCCGCGCACCACCGACCTGCTGATCGCGCTGCTCGCCGTCCTCAAGTCGGGCGCCGCCTACATACCG
Organism: Kitasatospora sp. NPDC127121; assembly: GCF_042677305.1. Classification (NCBI taxonomy): domain Bacteria; kingdom Bacillati; phylum Actinomycetota; class Actinomycetes; order Kitasatosporales; family Streptomycetaceae; genus Kitasatospora; species Kitasatospora sp. NPDC127121. The sequence continues at coordinate 6,021 of NZ_JBHXTQ010000023.1, forward strand.
GTCAGCCCCGCCATGCCGCGCGAGCGGCTGGCCGGCATCCTCGCCGACGCCGCCCCGGTCTGCGTGCTCGCCACGGCCGCCGACGCCGGCCGGCTGCCGGACGGCGCGCCCGTCCTGGTGCTGGACGAGCCCGGGGCGCGGGCCGCCGTCGCCGCCCACCCCGGCGGGAACCTGACGGACGCCGACCGCACCGGCCCCACCGGCCCGGACGACCCGGCCTACGTCATCCACACGTCCGGCTCGACCGGGGTGCCCAAGGGCGTGGTGATCCCGCACGGCGGCCTCAGCAGCCTGATGCACCACCACCGCACCCGCATGGTCCGCCCGTCCGGCGGCCCGCAGGGCCGGCGCCTCCAACTGGGCCTGGTCGCCTCGATCACCTTCGACACCGCCTGGGAGCCGCTGTTCTGGCTGCTGGAGGGCCACCCGCTGCACCTGCTGAGCGACGAGGTCCGGCTCGACCCGCAGGCCCTGGTCGGCTACGTCCGCCGGGAGCGCCTCGACTTCCTGGACCTCACCCCGACGTACGTCCCGGCGCTCACCGCCGCCGGCCTGTTCGCCGAGGGCCACCACCGTCCGGCCGTGCTGATGCTGGGCGGCGAGGCCGTCGGGCCGGCGCTGTGGAGCGAACTCTCCGCCCTGCCGGACGTGGCGGTGTTCAACTACTACGGCCCGACCGAGTGCACCGTCGACGCGCTCGCCTGCTCCCTGGCGGACAGCCGCACCCCCGTCATCGGCCGCCCGCTCGACAACACCCGGGCGTACCTGCTGGACGACCTGCTGCGCCCCGTCCCGCTCGGCGTGCCCGGCGAGCTCTACCTGTCCGGGCCGCACCTGGCCCGCGGCTACCTGCGCCGCCCCGCCCTGACCGCCGAGCGCTTCGTCGCCGACCCGTACGGCCCGCCCGGCGCCCGGATGTACCGCACCGGCGACCTCGCCCGGATGCGCCGCGACGGCCAGGTGGAGTACCTCGGCCGGGCCGACGGGCAGATCAAGATCCGCGGTTTCCGGATCGAGCCCGGCGAGATCGAGGCGGTGCTGCTGCGCCACCCCGCGATCGTGCAGGCCGCCGTCCTGGCCCGGGGCGCCGGCGCCGAGGAGCGCCACCTCGCCGCCTACCTGGTGACCGAGGACGGGAACGCCCCCGACCTCGCCGAGGTGCGCGAGCTGCTGGCCGGGCAGCTGCCCGACTACATGATCCCGGCGGCCTACGCCGTCCTGGCCCGGCTCCCGCTCAACTCCAGTGGGAAGCTGGACGGTTCCGCTCTGCCCGAGCCCGAGCTGCGGGCCGCCACCGGCCGCTCGCGGGCCCCCCGGGACGCCCGCGAGGCCGCGCTGTGCGCGCTGCTCGCCGAGGTCCTCGGGGTGGCCGAGGTCGGCCCCGACGACGACTTCTTCGCGCTCGGCGGCCACTCCCTGCTCGCCACCCGGCTGGTCAGCCGGGTGCGCACCGCCCTGGGGGCCGAACTGCCCATCCGCGCGGTCTTCGAGAGCCCGACGGCCGCCGGGCTCGCCCGCGCGGTGGACGCCGGGCGATGTCGCCCGGCGCTGGCCGCCGCCGCCCGCCCCGAGCGGATCCCGCTCTCGCACGCCCAGCGCCGGCTCTGGTTCCTCCAGCAGCTGGACCCGCACAGCGACGCGTACCACATCCCGCTGGCCCTGCGCCTGACCGGCGCCCTGGACCGGGACGCCCTCGCCGCCGCGCTGCACGACTGCGCCGTGCGCCACGAGGCCCTGCGCACCGTCTTCCCGCTCTCCCGTGGCGAGGACGCGGCCCCCCGCCAGCGGATCCTCGCCCCGGAGCAACTCCCGCCGCTGCTGCGGCAGTCCGGCACCGCCACGGTGACCGAGGAGGGCCTGGCCGAGGCCCTGCGCACCGCCGCCGCCCAGCCCTTCGACCTCGCGTCGGAGCCGCCGCTGCGCGCCCACCTCTTCGCCCTCGCCCCCGAGCGGCACGTCCTGCTGCTGACGGTCCACCACATCGCCTGCGACGGCTGGTCGATGGGCCCGCTCGCCCGCGACCTGGGCGCCGCCTACCAGGCCCGGACGGCCGGCCGGGCCCCCGAGTGGAGCGCCCTGCCCGTCCAGTACGCCGACTACACCCAGTGGCAGCTCGCGCTGCTCGGGGACGACGAGGACCCGGGCAGCACCGCCGCCCGGCAGTGGCAGTACTGGAGCGGGGCGCTGGCCGGCCTGCCCGAGGAGATCGCGCTGCCGGTGGACCGGCGGCGCACCGCCGAGACCGGCCAGCAGGCCGGCCGGGTGCCGCTGCGGCTGAGCGGCGCGGACCACCGCGCCCTGGCGGAGCTCGCCCGGGCCGACGGCGCCAGCCTGTTCATGGCCGTCCAGGCCGGTCTGGCGGCGCTGCTCACCCGCCTCGGCGCGGGCACCGACCTCCCGATCGGCACCCCGATCGCCGGGCGCACCGACGAGGCCCTGGACGACCTGGTCGGCTTCTTCGTCAACACGCTGGTGCTGCGCACCGACACCGACGGGGACCCGGGCTTCCGGGAGCTGCTGCGCCGCGTCAAGGACGCCGACCTCGCCGCCTACGCCCACCAGGACCTGCCGTTCGAGCGGATCGTCGAGCTGGTCAACCCGGAGCGTTCCCCCGGCCGCCACCCGCTCTTCCAGGTCGCCCTGGTGATGGAGCAGGCGGGCGCCGCCGTGGAGATCCCCGGCCTCGACAGCGAGCTGGTCACCGCCGGCCCGGCGCCGGCCAAGTTCGACCTCACCGTCACCCTGGGCACGCCCGCCGGCCCGGACGACGAGCTGACCGGCGCCGTCGAGTACCGCGCCGACCTGTTCGACCGGGCCACGGTCGAGGCGATCGCCGGCTGCCTGACGCGGCTGCTCGGCGCGGCCGCGGCCGATCCCGAGCGGCCGATCTCCCGGCTCGAACTGTCCGCCGAGGGCGAGCGGCCGCGGCTGCTGGAGCGCTCCGCCGGCGAGCGGCGGGAGCTGGCCCCGACCACGCTGGCCGCCCTCGTGTCGGCAGGTCTCGCCGCGCCGTCCGACACCCCCGCCCTGGTGTTCGAGGGCCAGGCGCTCGGCCCGGCCGAGCTGGACCGCCGGATCGACGCGCTGGCCCGCCGGCTCGCCGCGGTCGGTGTCCGCCCGGGCAGCCGGGTCGCGGTGGCCGTGCCCCGCTCGGTGGAGCTCGTGGTGGCGCTGTGCGCCGTCCACCGCGCCGGCGGCGCCTACCTGCCGCTGGACCCGGACTACCCGGCCGACCGGCTCGCGTACATGCTGGCGGACGCCCGCCCGGCCGCGGTGATCGCCGCCCCGGAGCAGGCCGCCGCGCTGCGCCCCGCCGAGGGCGTGCCCTGCCTGTCGCCGCAGGATCTGCCGGCGCCCGAGGGCGTCACGCCGACCGCCCCCGGCCCCGGGGACCCGGCCTACGTGATCTACACCTCGGGCTCGACCGGGCGGCCGAAGGGCGTGCTCGTCCCGCACCACGCCATCGCCAACCGGCTGCGCTGGGGCCAGGAGGAGTACCGGCTCGGCGCCCGGGACGGCGTGCTGCAGAAGACCTCGGCCAGCTTCGACATCTCGCTGTGGGAGTTCTTCTGGCCGCTGATCACCGGCGCCACCCTGGTGCTGGCGAAGCCCGACGGGCACCGCGACCCGGCCTACCTGGCGGAGCTGATCCAGCGCGAGGGCGTGAGCGTCGCCCAGTTCGTGCCGTCCATGCTGGACGTCTTCCTCCAGCACCCGCGGGCCGCCGAGTGCACCGGGCTGCGCCTGGTGGTGGCCAGCGGCGAGGCGCTGCCCGCGGCCACCGTGCGCCGGTTCCGGCAGGTGCTCCCGGGCGTCCGGCTGGACAACCTCTACGGGCCCACCGAGGCCGCCGTGGAGGTGACGGCCTGGGAGTGCGGCCCGGCGGACGAGCAGGCGCACCCGGTGCCGATCGGGCGGCCGGTCTGGAACTCCGGCGGCTACGTGCTGGACACCGCCCTGAACCCCGTCCCGCCGGGCGTGCCGGGTGAGCTCTACCTGACCGGCGAGCAGCTCGCGTACGGCTACCTCGGCCGCTCGGCGCTCACCGCCGAGCGCTTCGTCGCGGACCCGCACGGCGCGCCGGGCACCCGGATGTACCGCACGGGCGACCTGGCCCGCCACCGCCCCGACGGCGTGGTGGAGTACCTGGGCCGGGTGGACAGCCAGGTGAAGCTGCGCGGCCACCGGATCGAGCTCGGCGAGATCGAGACTCGGCTCGGCGAGCACCCGGCGGTCACGGCCTGCGCCGTCACCGTGCGCGAGGACCGGGCCGGCACCGCCCGGCTGGTCGCGTACGTGGTGCCGGACGGCGCCGCGCAACCGCCCACGGCCGCCGCGCTGCGCGCCCACCTGCGCGGCCACCTGCCCGACCACATGGTGCCCACCGCCTACGTGCTGCTCGGCGCGCTCCCGGTGACGGCCAACGGCAAGCTGGACCGCCGGGCGCTGCCCGAGCCGCAGACCCACGTCGAGAGCCGGGCCCGGGAGCCGCGCACGCCGGCCGAACGCACGCTGGTCGCGGTCTTCGCCGAGCTGCTGGGCGTGCCCGCGGTCGGCCCGGAGGACGACTTCTTCCTGCTCGGCGGCCACTCGCTGCTGCTGATCCGGCTGGTCGAGCGCATCCACGCGGAGTTCGGCGTCGACCTGCCCGTGAAGGCGCTGTTCGAGGCGCCGACCCCGGCCGCGCTGGCGCAGCGGCTGACCGGGCGGCGGCCCGGGCGCGCCGACGCCCCCTTCGAACCGCTGCTGGCGCTGCGGGCAACGGGCGACCGGGCGCCGCTGTTCTGCGTCCACCCGGTGACGGGCGACGGCCTCGGCTTCATCGGCCTGCTGCGCGGGCTCGACCCGGACCAGCCGGTCCACGCCTTCCAGGGCATCGGCCCGGTCGGCGGCGGGGAGCGGCCGGCCGACGTGGACGGCCTGGCCCGGGAGTACCTGGCGCGGATGCGCGCCGTCCAGCCGCACGGCCCCTACCGGGTGCTCGGCTGGTCCTTCGGCGGGCTGGTCGCGCACCAGATCGGCGTGCTGCTGCGCGAGCAGGGCGAGCAGGTCGACCTGGTCGCGCTGCTGGACAGCCACCCGGCGCCGCCGGACGCCGGGGAGGTCACCGACACCGCCGTGCTGGCCGAGCTGCTGACGGCGACGGGCGCGCCCGCCGCCGAGGTGGCGGCCGTCCTGGCGCAGCAGTGGCGGCCCAAGCCCGCGGAGCTGCTCGACCGGCTGGCCGTGGCGCTGCGCGAGGCCGCGCCGCGCGACGAGGACGAGCTGGCGGTGTTCCTCGACTCCTGCCGCTACCACGCCGCGCTGATGGCGGCGTGGACGCCGGGGGTGCTCGACGCGCCGCTGACCACCTTCACCGCGACCGGCGACCACCGGCCGCAGGACACGGTGGCCGTCTGGTCGGCCCACGCCACCGGGCCGGTGGCCAACCACCCGCTCGCCGCCCGACACCTGGACCTCGCCGACGCCGGGCCGATCGACGAGATCGCCCGGGTCGTCGCCGCCGTCCTGCGACGGGCCGACGAGGGCCGGCGATGACGGTCCGTCCGGAGCGTTCCGGACGGACCGCCACCCGCCGCCCGGCCCCGTCGTACGGAACCGGGCGGCCGGGGTCAGGCGCCCGGCGCCCGGCCCTCCTGGGGACCGTCCGCGGTGTCCAGGCACGCCCGGGCCTGCGCCGCGAGCTCCGCGAGCACCTCGGCCCGCTGCTGGTGCAGGAAGAAGTGGTCGCCCGGCAGGATGCGGTGGCGGAAGCCGGCCGCCGTGGTGGCCCGCCAGCCGGTGATCCACTCCGGTCCGGCCATCAGGTCGTCGGCGCCGCCGAGCGCCAGCACCGGGCAGGGCAGCACGGTCGGCCGGATCCGGTCGTTGTACTCGCCCAGCAGGGTGACGTCGGCCCGGAGCACCGGCAGGATCATCTGCATCAGGTCGGCGAACTCCAGCACCTCGGCCGGGGTCCCGCCGAGGCCGACGATGCGCTCCAGGAGCTCGTCGTCGGTGAGTCCGTGCAGCCGGGTGACGTCCGGGGTGCCGGGGGCCCGGCCGCCGGAGACCACGAGGGACAGCGGCAGCGGCCGCGCCTCGGCGGCGAGCCGGCGGGTCGTCTCGTAGGCGATCCGGGCGCCCATGCTGTGGCCGAAGAGGATGAACGGTTCGTCCGCCGGGCGGCTCGCCAGCAGGGCGAGCAGGCCGTCGACCACCTCGTCCATGACGGCCGACGGCGGCTCGGCGAGGCGGGTGCCCCGGCCCGCCAGTTCCACCGGAACGATCGTCAGGCCCGGCTGCTCGCCGGACCGGGCCCACGGCAGGTAGGCGCTCGCGGAGCCGCCGGCGTGCGGCAGGCAGTAGACGCGTACGGGCCCGGACCGCCCGTTCGGCGCGGCGTCCCGGTGCCACGGCGTCCATCGGGCCACCTCGTCGTGCTGTACGGCGGACGAACCGGTCATCGCTGCTCCTTTTTCTTTCCCAGTCAATTACGCGAAGCCTGAACAGGCCTCCCGCACGACTTTATGCGGTAATTCACGGGTTGGTCCAGCCCGTATTCCGGCATGCCCTGGGCAGATCCAACCAGGCGATGCCGCAGCTCAGTTGTGCCCTGAAATAGTCGGTTGGCGCATAAGGATCTTGAGTCTTTCCCGGAACACCGAGCTCTGTTACGGTGCTCTTCGTCCGGGTTTCTTTCGGATATTTCCAGAGTATTTCGATCGGCGAGTTCCGACGACAAGTTCCGAACGCACGACGGGAGAGGGCGGACAGAATGTGCGGAATAACCGGCGTATTCGTCCTGGGCGGCGGTCGCCCGGCCGATGCCGCCGTGGTCCGGGAGATGACGGCGTGCCTGGTGCACCGCGGCCCCGACGACGACGGCCACTACGCCACGGACGGCCTGTGCCTGGGCTTTCGCCGGCTGGCCCTGAACGACCTCGCCGGCGGCAACCAGCCGCACCGCACCGAGGACGGCACCCTGGTCTCGGTCTGCAACGGCGAGATCTACAACCACCGCGAGCTGCGCACCGCGCTGAGCCGCCGCGGCCACCGGTTCCGCACCGAGAGCGACACCGAGGTGCTGGTCCACCTGTACCGCGAGTACGGCGAGGACCTGACGGCCCACCTGGACGGCCAGTTCGGCTTCGCGCTGCACGACGCCGCCGCGCAGCGGCTGCTGCTCGCCCGCGACCGGGCAGGCATCGTCCCGCTCTTCTACACCGTCGCCGACGGCCAGCTGATCTTCGCCTCCGAGATCAAGGCGATCCTGCGCCACCCCGCCGTCAGCGCCCGGGTCGACCTGCGCGGCCTCGACCAGGTGCTGACGCTGCCCGGACTGGTCAGCCCGCGCACCATGTTCGAGGGCATCAGCGCCCTGCGCCCCGGCGAGCGGCTGATCGCCGACCGCTCCGGCGTGCGCACCGAACGGTACTGGGACCTCGACTTCCCGCTCGCCGCCGACCTCGACCCGGTGGCCCCCGAGGCCCTGGACCAGGAGCTGGACCGGTACGCCCACCGCACCGCCGACCTGCTCGACGAGGCCGTGCGCAGCCGCCTGCTCGCCGACGTGCCGATCGGCATGTACCTCAGCGGCGGCCTCGACTCCAGCCTGATCGGCGCCCTGATGGCCCGGGCCCGGCCCGGCCACGCCTGGCCCAGCTTCTCCGTCACCTTCCCCGGCCGCGACTTCGACGAGGGCCCGCACCAGCGGCTGGTCGCCGCCAAGCTGGGCACCGAGCACCACGAAGTCCCGGTCGGCGAGCACGAGGTGGCCGAGCGGATCACCGCGATGGTGCGCCACGCCGAGGCGCCCGTGCGCGAGTCGTACAACGTCTGCTCGCTGGCGCTGTCCGAGGCCGTCCGCGCCGCCGGGACGGTCGGCGCGCTCAGCGGCGAGGGCGCCGACGAGCTGTTCGGCGGCTACCCCGGCTACCGCTTCGACGCCACCGGGCTCGGCGGCAGCCGGCTCACCGGCCTGGACGCCCGGCTGGAACGCGAGATCCGCGAACGGATGTGGGGCGTCGACCTCGGCTACGAGCAGGACCAGCTGCCCGCCCAGGAGTTCCGCCGCGAGCTGTACGCCGAGGACCTGGCCTACGGGCTGGACGAGTTCTCCGTCACCAACCAGCGCCTCGTCGACCCCGAGCGGCTGGCCGGGCGCCACCCGCTGCACCAGCGCTCCTACCTCGACTACCACCTGCGGCTCGCCGACCACCTGCTCGGCGACCACGGCGACCGGATGGCCCTGGCCAACGGCGTCGAGCTGCGCTTCCCCTTCCTGGCGAACGCGGTGGTCGACCACGCCACCACGCTGCCACCGGAGTTGATGCTCGCCCACGGCCGGGAGAAGGCCGTGCTGCGCCGGGCGGCCGAGGGCCTGGTGCCCGGCGAGGTGCTCAGCCGGCAGAAGTACGGCTTCCGCGGCCAGACCAGCAGCCACCTGCTGAGCACCGGCGCCGACTGGTTCGAGGAGCTGGTCTCCCCCGCCACCGTCCGCCGCCAGGGCTACTTCAACCCGGACACCATCGCCGCCCTGACGCAGCGTCAGCGCGGCGACGGCCAGCAGGTGCACGCCCACCTGGACACCGACTACCTGATGCTCGTCGCGACCTTCGCCCTCTTCGTCGAGGAGTTCGATCTGCCGTGCCTGGGATGACCGCCACAGCCGCCGGGCCGATCGCCGGCCCCGGCACCCGCCCGCGCCACCCGCTGGTCGGGGTGGTCGGCGGCATGGGGCCGCTGGCCTCCGTCGAACTGCTGCGCACCGTCTACCGGGCCTGCCGGCTCCACCCCGAGCAGGACACCCCCCGGGTGCTGCTCTGGTCCGACCCGGCCGTGGTGGACCGCACCGAGGCCATCGGCAGCGGCGAACTCGACGAGCTGCGCCGCGCCGTGGAGTCCTCGCTGCGCGGCCTGCTGGCCGCCGGCGCGGAACGCGTGGTCGTCGCCTGCATCACCGCCCACCACGTGCTCGGCGACCTGCCGGCCGACCTCGCGGCGCGCTGCGTCTCACTGGTCGACGTGGTGCACGAGGAACTGGCCGCGGCTGGCGAACCGCACCTGCTGCTCTGCTCCTCCGGCACCGCCCGGGCCGGCATCCTCACCTCCGGCGCCGCCGGGGCCCGGGCCGCCCGGCAGCTGGTGGCCCTGCGCCCGCCGGACCAGGAGGCACTGCACCGGGAGATCCACCGCCTCAAGCGCGGCGAGGACCCGGCCCGCACCATCGACTTCCTGCGCGAGACCCTGCCCCGCTACGGCGTGCGGTCCTTCGTCGCCGCCTGCACCGAGCTGCACCTGGTCACCAGGGCGATCGAGGACGCCGGTCTGAGCGAGGCCCTGCCCTCCCTCGACCCGCTGACGGTCGTGGCCCACCGGATCATGAACGGAGAGTTGTGAGCCACACGAGCATCCTCGACCGCTGGGCCGACCAGGTCGAGCGCCGAGCCGCCGCCCCCGCCCTCGCCACCGCCGAGCGGGTCTGGAGCCACCAGGAGCTGGCCGGACTGGCCGCCGGCCTGCGCGACCGCCTCGCCACCGGCACCGGCCCGGTCCTGGTCGCCTGCGCGGACCCCGTCCCGGTGGTCGCGGCGATCCTCGCCTGCGCCGCCACCGGCCGCCCGTTCGCCCCGGTGGACACCCGCCAGCCCGCCGCCCGCTGGACGGCCCTGCTGGAGGACCTCCGGCCGGGCACCGTGCTCGCCGACGCCGCCGGCCGCTCCGCGCTGGCCGCCGCCGGACACGGCCCGACCGCCGGCGGGCAGCAGCTGACCGTCGCCGGACAGGGCGAACTGCCGCTGCTCACCGCCGAGTCGATCACCCCGCTGCCCTGGGCGGCCGACGACTGGACCGGCATCAGCGGCCCCGACGCCGGCTACGTCTACTTCACCTCGGGCACCACCGGCCGCCCCAAGGGCATCCGGGGCAGCTTCGAGGCCGTCGCGCACTTCCTGGACTGGGAGATCGCCGAGTTCGGCATCGCCCCGGGCACCCGGATCTCCATGCTCACCTCCCCCGGCTTCGACGCCTTCCTGCGCGACGCCCTCGTCCCGCTGTGCGCCGGCGGCACCGCCGTGCTCCCGGCGCCCGGCGCCATCCCCGTCGGCGCGGCCCTGGCCCGCTGGCTGACCGAGCAGCAGGTCGACCTGCTGCACTGCGTGCCCACCGTGTTCCGCACCCTGCGCGCCGCCGGGCTGGCCGCCGACTCCCTGCCGCGGCTGCGCAGCGTGCTGATGGCCGGGGAGCCGGTCCGCCCCGCCGACATCGCCTGGTGGCGGGCCCTGTTCGGGGGCGACAAGGAACTGGTCAACCTCTACGGGCCGTCCGAGACCACCATGACCAAGGTCTTCCGCCGGCTCACCGCCGAGGACGCCGAGGCCGAGACCGTCCCGGCCGGCCACCCGATGCCCGGCGTCGAGATCGCGGTGCTGTTCGGCGGACGCCCGGTGGTGGACGCGATCGGCGAGATCGAGATCCGCACCCCGTTCCCGCTGCGCGGCTACCTGGGCGACGCGGCCGGCGGCTTCGTCGCACCGGACCGGTACCGCACCGGCGACCTCGGCCGGCTGGGCGCCGACGGCACCCTGGAGGTCCTGGGCCGCCGCGACCAGCAGGTCAAGGTGAACGGCGCCCGGGTCGAACTCGGCGAGATCGAGGACCTGCTGCGCCGCCACCCCGCGGTGGCGGACGTCTGCGCCGCCCTGGTCGAGGAGACCGACGGCGAACCGGTGCTCTGCGCCTACCTGGTCGCCGACGGCGCCACCGACGAGGAGCTGCGCGCGCACGCCGCCGAGGGCCTGCCCGCCGCCGCCCGCCCCGCCCTGTACCTGCGGCTCGCCGCGATCCCGCGCACCCTCAGCGGCAAGGCCGACCGGCGGGCGCTGCCCAGCCCGGCCGCCGCCCTGGCCGGGCGCACCGGAGAGCAGCCGCTGGACGGCCTGGAGGCCGGCATCGCCGAGCTGTGGCGCGAGCTGCTGCACGTGCCCGCCGTCGGCCGGCACGACGACTTCGCCCTGCTCGGCGGGGACTCGCTGGGCATCGCCCGCCTGCTGGACGGGCTGCGCACCCGCTTCGGCGTCGAGGTGCCGCTGCGGGTGTACGTCGGCGACCCGACCGTCGCCGGGCTGGCCGCGGCCGTCGCCGCCGGCCGCGCGGACGCCTCGCCGGAGGGCGGCCGCCGATGAGCCGCGACACCTCCCTGCCGCTGCGCGGCGACCGCGCCCGCGCACCGCTGTCCTACGCCCAGCGCTCCATCTGGCGGGCCGAGCAGGTGCTGCCCGGCACCGCCCTGCACAACGAGAGCGCCGCCTTCCACGTCAGCGGCCCGCTGGACGTGGCCGCCCTGGAACGGGCGCTGGCCGCCGTCGCCCGGCGGCACGAGGTGGTGCGCTGCGCCGTCGCCGCCGACGGGGCGGGCGAGCCGTGGCAGCTGTTCGCCGACCGGGTCCGCCCGGCCGTCGAGACCGTCGACCTGACCGGCGTCCCCGAGGGCGAGCGCGCGGAGCGGCTCGCCGAGCTCACCGCCCGCGCCGTGGCCGTACCCTTCGACCTGGCCCGGCCCCCGCTGATGCGCACCCAGCTGTTCCTGCTGGGCGGGGGCCGCTCGCTGCTGCTGTTCACCGCCCACCACATCGTGGTCGACGCCTGGGGCTTCGGCGTCTTCCTGGAGTCGCTGGCCGCCTGCTACGCCGCCGAACTCGGCGGCGAGGCCCCGGCCCCCTTCCCCGCTGGCGGACCCGACTTCGGCGACTTCGCCGCCTGGCAGCGCGGCGACGACAGCGACACCAGCCACGCCGGCGGAATCGACCACTGGCAGACCCGGCTGGGCGGCGAACTGCCCACCGCCGACCTGCCGTCCGACGTCGGCCCCGGCGGCGACCCGGCGGCCGGCGCGCTGCACCACTTCACCGTCCCCGCCGAACTGGCCGCCCGGCTCAGCGCCTTCGGCCGGGGCGAACTGGCCAGCCTGTCCACCGTGCTGCTCACCGCCTTCTGCGCCACCGCCGCCCGCTGGACGGGCCAGGACGACCTGGTGGTCGGCATGCCGGTGGCGACCCGCGGCCGCACCGCCCTCGCCGGCGTGGTCGGACCGCTGCTCAACCTCGTCGCCCACCGCAGCGACCTCGGCGGCGAGCCGAGCTTCCGGCAGGCCCTGGCCCGCACCCGCCAGCACCTGAAGGCCGACCTGCGCCACCGCGACACCCCCTTCGACCTGGTCCTGGAGCGGCTCGGCCGCGCCGCGGGCGGGCGCACGCCGCTGTTCCAGCTGATGTACTCCTTCCACAGCGGCCCCACCACCACCCTGGAGCTGCCCGGCGTCGCGACCACGCCGGCGCCCTCGCACAGCGGCACGGCCAAGTACGACCTGACGTTCTTCCTGCGCCCGCGCCCCTCGGGCGCGCTGGACGCGACGCTGGAGTACCGCACGGCGCTGCTCGCCCCCGAGACGGCGGCCGACTTCGCGGACTCGCTGCTGTGCCTGCTGGAGGCCGCCGCGGCCGACCCGGACCGGCCGCTGGCCGAGCTTCCGATGCTCTCCGAAGGCCGGCGCCGGCGCGTCCTGGTCGACTTCAACCGGGCGCCCGACGCCGAGCGCGCCTGGGCCACCGTGCCCGAGGCGCTGCGCGAACTCGCCCGGCAGGGCGGCGCCGCACCGGCCGTCGAGTCGCCCGGCCACGCCTTCGGCCGGGCCGCGGCCGACGCGGCCGCCGACCGGGTCGCCCGCCGGCTGATGGCCCGGCACGGCGTGGCGCCCGGCGACCGGGTGGCCCTGCGCGTCGAGCGCGGCGCGCAGCTGGTGCCGCTGATCGTCGGCATCTGGCGGGCCGGGGCCGTCCTCGTCCCGTTGGACGAGGCCATGCCCGCCGCGCGGGCCGAGCACGTGCTCGCCGACAGCGGCGCCCGCCTGCTGATCGGCGACCCCGCCGAGGGGCTGCCCGCCGCCGACCCGGCCGCGCTGCTCGACGAGGGCCCGGACGCCGCCGACTCCGGGGCGGGCGAGCCGCTGCCCGGCGCCGGCCCCGAGGACCTCGCGTACCTGATGTACACCTCGGGCTCCACCGGGCTGCCCAAGGGCGTGGCGGTGCCGCACGGCTGCGTCGCCAACCTGCTGCACAGCGTGGTCCGCGCCGAGCCGGGCCTGCGCGCCGACGACACCCTGCTCGCCGTCACCTCGATCACCTTCGACATCTCCGTCCTGGAGCTGTTCGCCCCGCTGCTGGCCGGCGGCCGGGTCGTGGTCGCCCCGCGCGAGAGCGTCCGCGACGCCGAGGCGCTGGGCGCGCTGCTGGAGCGCAGCGGCGCCACCGTCATGCAGGCCACCCCCTCGCTCTGGCGCGGGCTGCTGGACGGCGGTTGGGCGGGCCGGCCCGGGCTGCGGGCGCTGTGCGGCGGCGAGGCCCTGGACGCCGACCTCGCGGATCGGCTGCTGGCGCGCTGCGCCGGGCTGTGGAACCTGTACGGGCCGACCGAGACGACCATCTGGTCCACCGTCGGGCGGGTGCTGCCCGGCGAGGGCGTCACGGTGGGGCGCCCGGTGGCCGGCACCGTCTGCTACGTCCTGGACCGGCGGCTGCGGCCGGTGCCGCGCGGCGCCGTCGGCGAGCTGGTGATCGGCGGGGCCGGCGTGAGCACCGGGTACCGCAACCGCCCGGAGCTGACCGCCGCCGCCTTCGTGGCCGACCCGGTCGACCCGGCCGGCGGCACCGTCTACCGCACCGGCGACCTGGCCCGCCACCTGCCGGACGGCCGGATCGTCGTGCTCGGCCGGGCCGACCAGCAGGTGAAGATCCTCGGCCACCGCATCGAGGTCGGCGAGGTGGAGTCCCTGCTCGCCGCCCACCCCGAGGTCCGCCAGGCGGCGGTGGTCGTGGACCGGGGGCAGCCCGCCGGGCCCCGGCTGGTCGCCTTCGTCACCGCCCGCACCGGGGACGACGGGCTGCCCGACCGGCTGCGCCGCCACCTGCGCGAGCGGCTGCCCGCCGCCGCCGTCCCCGGGGTGATCGCCCCGCTGCCCGCACTGCCGCTCAACACCAGCGGCAAGGTGGACCGTCCGGCGCTGCTGCTGCGCGCCGGGGAGCTCACCGCCGCCCGGCGGGCCGCGCCCGTCACCGAGGCCGAGCAGGCCGCCGTCGCGCTCTGGGCGGAGGTCCTGGGCCTGCCGCCCGAGCGGGTCGGCACCACCGACGACTTCTTCGCCGCCGGCGGCAACTCCATCGCCGCGACCCGGCTGCTCGGCCGCGTCCGGGCCCGCTTCGGCGCCGCGCCCTCGCTCGCCGACTTCTACACCGACCCCACCCCGGCCGCCCTGGCGCGGGTGCGGCCCGCCGCCCCGGCGCCCGCCGCCCGTACGGCCGGGCCGGCCTCGGACGCCGTCCCGATGACCGACCAGCAGCGCCAGCTGTGGCTGCTGCACCGCCTGGCCCCCGACTCGCCCGCCTACCACCTGCCGGCCGCGCTCGACCTGACCGGCCCGGTGGACGAGGCGGCCCTGACCGGGGCGCTCGCCGACCTGACCGCCCGGCACCCGGTGCTCGCCGCCCGCTGCGAGCTGCGCGAGGACGGCCCGGTGCTGGTCCTCGCGCCGCCCGCCGCACCGGCCCTGGCCGTCCTGGACGCGGCGCCCGAGGAGGTGCCCGAGCTGGCCCGGGCGGAGGCGGTGCGCCCCTTCGACCTGGCCGGTGAGCCGCCGCTGCGGCTCACCCTGGTGCGCACCGGCCCCGAGCGCTCGGTGCTGCTGTGCACCGCGCACCACCTCGCGGTCGACGGCTGGTCGATCGGCGTGGCCGTGCGCGAGCTGGCCGCGCTGTACGCCGCCCGCCTCGGCCTGGCCGAGCCGCCGCCCGCGCTCGACCTGGACTTCGCCGGCTACGCGGCCGACTGCGCCGACGAGGCGGGCCTGACGCTGCGTCAGGAGCACCTGGAGTACTGGCTGAAGCGGCTCGACGGGCACCCCGGGGTGCTCGACCTGCCCGCCGACGCACCGACCCGGACCAGGCCTACGGGAGCCGGCGAGACCCTGCCGGTGGCGCTCGCCCCGGAGCTGACGGCCGCGCTGCGCGAGGGCGCCGCCCAGCTGCGCACCACGCCCTTCACCCTGCTGCTCGCCGTGTACGCGGCGCTGCTGGGCCGCTACGCGGGCAGCGACGACGTCCTGGTGGGCGTGCCGGTGGCCAACCGCGACCGGCCCGAACTGGAGTCGCTGGTCGGCTCGTTGGCCAACACCCTGCCGGTGCGCGTGGACCTGGCCGGGGCGCCGTCCTTCGCCGAACTCGCCGCCCGCACCGGGCGGGCGCTGGCGGGCGACCTCGGCCGTCCGCTGGTCGCCTTCGACCGGCTGGTGGCCGGCCTCGGCCTGCCCCGCGAGCCGGGCCGGCCGACCCTGGTCCAGGCCTCGCTGGTGTTCCAGGACGCGCCGCCGGCCGACGTCCGGCTGGGCGCGGCCGCCGGCGTGCTGCGCCAGGTCCCCACCGGGGCGGCCAAGTACGACCTGACCCTGGCCCTGGACGAGCGCGCCGACCGGATCGGCGGCGCCCTGGAGTACGCCACGGACCGCTTCGGCCCGCAGTTCGCGGACCGCTTCGCCCGGCACTTCCACGTCCTGCTGCGCGCCGCCCTGGCCTCGCCGCAGGCCCCCCTCGACGCCGTCGAACTCACCGACCCCGCTCTGCCCGCCCCCCGCCCGGCCCGCCCCGCGGGCGAGGCGCGCGCCGAGCACGCCGCCTCGGTGTCCGAGCTGTTCCGGGCCCGGGCCGCGGCCCGTCCGGACGCCCCCGCGATCCGGGCCGAGGGCGTGACGGTCGGCTACCGCCAGCTCGACGTCTGGAGCGACCGGATCGCGGCCCGGCTGCTGGAGCGCGGCGCGGCCCCCGGCCGGTTCGTCTCCGTGCTGCTGCCCGCCGGCCCGGTGCAGAGCGCCGCGATCCTCGGCGTCGCCAAGACCGGGGCCGCCTTCGCGGTGCTCGACCCGGCCGACCCGGCCGCCCGCCTGACCGCGCTGCTGGCCGACGCCGAACCGGTGTGCCTGCTGGCCGCCGAGAGCACGCTCGCCCTGCACCCTGAACTGCGCTCCGAACTGCGGGACGGCGACGGGCACTTCGCCGGGATCCCGGTCGAGGTCGTCGACCCGCGGGTGCCGGCCGCCGACGAGCCCGCGGGCCCCTCCCCGGCCGCCTCCCCCGCCGGCCCCGGCGACCCGCTCTGCCTGGTCTACACCTCCGGCTCCACCGGCACGCCCAAGGGCATCGCCCTGCCGCACGCGGCGCTCGCCCAGTTCGCCCACTGGCAGCGCGAGCACTTCGGCATCCGGCCGGACAGCCGGATCGCCCAGTGGGCCCCGTTCACCTACGACGCCGCGTACACCGAGGTGTTCGCCGCGCTCTGCTCGGGCGCGGTGCTCTGCCTGCCGCCGCAGGGGCTGCGCCGCGACCCGCTCGCGGTGGCCGGGTGGCTGCGGGCCGAGCGGATCACCCAGATCCAGACCGTCCCGGCCTTCTTCCAGCTGGTCACCGAGGCGCTGGACGCCACCGGCTCGCACCTGCCGGACCTCGCCCACGTGCTGATGGCCGGCGAGGTGCTCCCGGTGGCGCTGGCCGCCGCCTGGGCGCACCGCCCCGACCGGCCGCGGCTGCACAACCTCTACGGGCCCACCGAGTGCGTGCTGGCGACGCACCGCGAGCTGGCGCCGGGCGAGGAGTTCCCGGCCGGGGTGCCGATCGGCAGCCCGATCCCGGGCCGCGAGGCCGTGGTCCTGGACCGCCGGGGCCGGCTCTGCCCGGTCGGGGTGGTCGGCGAGATCCACCTGCGCAGCGACTTCCTGGCCGGCTCGTACCACCGCAGGCCCGAGGAGAGCGCCCGGGCGTACGTCGCCGACCCCTGGCAGGCCGGCGGCCGGCTGTACCGCACCGGGGACCTGGGCCGCCGCCTCCCGGACGGCGAGCTGGCGTTCGTCGGCCGGATCGGCAGCCAGCTGAAGATCCGCGGCAACCGGATCGAGCTGGAGGAGATCGAGGCGCTGCTGGAGCTGCACCCCGGGGTCCGCGAGGCGGCCGCCGCCGCGCACGGCCAGGGCGGTGCCCGCCGGCTGGTCGGCTACGCGGTCGCCGCGCCCGGGGTCACCGGCGCCGAGCTGCGCGCGCACCTGGCCGAGCGGCTCCCGGCGGCGGTCGTGCCGGACACCGTGATGCTGCTGGACGCGCTGCCCAGGACGCGCACCAACAAGCGGGACCGGGCCCGGCTGCCGCTGCCCGGGGCCGCCGCCCGGCCCGCCGACGCCGCCCCGCTGGCCGGGGTCGAGCAGCTCGTCGCCGACGCCTGGCGCCGGCTGCTGGGCGGCGGCCCGGTCGGCCGGCACACCAACTTCTTCGAGGCCGGCGGCGACTCGCTGCTGGCCGCCCGGCTCCAGCTGGAGCTGGCCCGCCGCCTGGAGCGGCCGGTCCGGCTGGTGGACATCTTCGGGCGGCCCACCATCGCCGAGTTCGCGGCCGGCCTCACCGAGGGCGCCGCCCCGGACGGCCGGGCCGCCGCCGAGACCGCCGAACCGCGCGGCGAACGCCGCCAGAGCGCCGTCCGGGCCCGCGCCAGGGCCCGCCGCGAGGCCCGGGACCGGGCCGAGGGCCCGGCCGCCGACCAGCACACACCGGCCGGGCCGACGACCCGGACCGCACCGACAGGGAGGGACTGACATGGACGTTCAGGGCGTGATGACGGAGCTGCACGGCATCCTCGGCACCGAGGGGCTGGAGCGGGTCGAGGAGTGCCTTCGCATCCTCACCGGCGAGCAGGCCCCGGAGTACCTGCACGACGACCAGGAGCCGACCCGGCTGTTCTTCCCCGGGATCAGCGCCCTGCCCTGGCACGACACCGCCGAACTGCCCTGGGTGGCCCGGCTGGAGGAGGCGTACGACCGGATCAAGGCCGAGTTCCTGGAGCTGCGCGCCGAGCAGGCCCGCTTCGCCCCGTACGAGGACCTGTACACCAAGGAGCTCGGCTGGCAGGGCTGGGACACCTACCAGCTGTACCGCAACGGCAGCTGGCGCGACGAGGTCCTGGAGCGCTGCCCCGAGACCCACGCCGCCGTCTCGGCGAGCCCGCACGGGCCGCGCGACGGCATGTTCACCATCCTCAACCCCGGCGTGCACATCACCCCGCACACCGGCGGCGTGAACCTGCTGCTGACCGCGCACCTGCCGCTGATCGTGCCGCCCGGCTGCGCCATCAAGGTCGGCGACGACGAGCGGGGCTGGGAGGAGGGCAAGGTGATCCTCTTCGACGACAGCTTCATCCACGAGGCCTGGAACAAGGGCACCCAGCAGCGCGCCGTCCTGCTCTGGGACGTCTGGCACCCGGAGCTGACGCCCGTTGAGGTCCGGGCCCTGGAGTTCCTGATGCCCCGTTTCCAGCGCTACCTCATGGCGGTCTGAGCCGCCCGGCGGCCCTGATCCCCACGGCAGCCCTGAACCCCATGGCGGTCTGAGCCCCGGCCGCGTACCCGGTCCTGCCCGCCCCGCCGCGCGCGGAGCCCACCTCACCCACGGAGAACACCTTGAACGCACAGCCGGTCATTCCCGACGAGGCCGAGACCGACGGCCGGGTCGCCGTCGTCGGCCTCGCGGGCCGCTTCCCCGGAGCCGATTCCGTCGACGCGCTGTGGGAGCTGCTGGCCTCCGGCACCGAGGCGATCAGCCGGTTCGGCCCCGAGGAGCTGCGGGCCGCCGGGGTGCCGGACGGCGAGGCCGGCAGGCCCGGGTACGTGGCCGCCAAGGGCGTGCTGGCGGACGTCGCCGGCTTCGACTCCCAGCTGTTCGGTTACAACGCGCTGGAGGCCTCGGTCATCGACCCGCAGCAGCGGATCTTCCTCGAATGCGCCTGGGAGGCGCTGGAGGACGCCGGCTGCGACCCCGACCGGGCGCCCGGGCCGATCGCGGTCTACGCCGGGTCGCTGCTGAGCACCTACCTGATCCACAACCTGCTGCCGCGCACCGACCTGCGGGACTCCCTCGGCGTGCCGATGCTCTTCCAGGGCAACCAGCCCGACCAGCTGGCCCCCCGCGCCGCGTACAAGCTCAACCTGCGCGGCCCGGCGGTCAGCGTGCAGACCGCCTGCTCGACCTCGCTGGTCGCGGTGCACCTCGCGGTGCAGAGCCTGCTGTCCGAGGAGTGCGACCTCGCGCTCGCCGGCGGCGTCACCGTCACCGTGCCGCACCGCTCCGGCTACCTGCCGGTGCCCGGCGGCATCGAGTCGCCGGACGGGCACTGCCGGCCCTTCGGCGCGGAGGCGGCCGGCACGGTCTTCGGCAACGGCGCGGGCGTCGTGGTGCTCAAGCGCCTCGCCGACGCGCTCGCCGACGGCGACCGGGTGCACGCCGTCATCCTCGGCTCGGCCGTCAACAACGACGGTGCGAACAAGGCCGGTTACACCGCCCCGGGGGTCGCCGGCCAGACCGCCGTGATCCGCGAGGCGCTGTCCGTCGCGGGCGTCGCCCCGGACAGCATCGGCTACGTCGAGGCACACGGCACCGGCACCCCGATCGGCGACCCGATCGAGGTCGAGGCGCTCACCGCCGCCTTCCGCGCCGAGCAGGACGCCGACGACAGGTCCGCCACCGGCTGGTGCGGCCTGGGCTCGGTCAAGTCCAACCTCGGCCACCTGGACACCGCCGCCGGCGTCACCGGCCTGATCAAGGCCATCCTGACGGTTCGCGGCGGCCGCATCCCCGCGAGCCTGCACGCCGAAGCCGTCAACCCCGAACTCGGCCTCGCCGACAGCCCGTTCTTCGTCCCGGCCGGCCTCACCGACTGGCCGGTCGCCGACGGCCCACGCCGGGCCGCCGTCAGCGCCTTCGGCATCGGCGGCACCAACGCGCACGTGATCCTGGAGCAGGCCCCCGAGCCGGCCCCGCGCGAGGCCGCCGCACCGGGCGCCGTCCCCGTCGCCCTGCCGCTGTCGGCCCGCACCGCCGCCGCGCTGGACGCCGTCGCCGAACGGCTCGCCGACGACCTCGCCGCCCACCCGGACCGCCCGCTGGCCGACGTCGCCCGCACCCTGCGCACCGGCCGGCGCCAGCTGGTCCAGCGCCGCGTCGTGGTCGCCGACGACACCGCCGCCGCCGTGGCCGCGCTGCGCGGCGCCGGCCGCCGGGAGTCGGTCCGGGCCCGCGCCGGGCAGGGCGCCGCCCCCGTCGCCTTCCTGCTGCCCGGCCAGGGCGCGCAGTACCCGGGCATGGCCCTGGGCCTGCACCGGGCACACCCGGTGTTCCGCGCCGCCCTGGACGAGGCCGCCGACCTGCTGCGCCCGCACCTGGGCCTCGACCTGGTCGAGCTGCTGCGCGGCGGCGACGCCGACCTGCTGCGTCGCAGCTCCGTCACCCAGCCCGCCGTGCTGGCGGTCGGCCACGCCACGGCCGCGCTGTGGCGGCACTGGGGCGTGCGCCCGGCGGCGCTGCTGGGCCACAGCCTCGGCGAGTACACCGCGGCGCTGCTCTCCGGCGTCCTCGACCTGCCCGAGGCGCTCGCCCTGGTCGCCGCCCGCGGCCGGCTGATGGAGCAGACCGCGCCCGGCGCGATGCTGGCCGTCCCGCTGGACGAGGCGGCCGCGGCCGACCTCGCCGCCGCGCACGGCCTGGACCTCGCCGCCGTCAACGGACCGGGCGCCTCGGTGCTGTCCGGCACCGCCGAGGCCGTCGAGCGGGCCGCCGCCGAGCTGGGCGAGCGGGGCCTGCGCGCCCTGCGCCTGCCGGTGGAGCGGGCGTTCCACAGCGCCCTGTGCGCGCCCGCCGCCGAGCAGTTCGCGGCCGAGCTCGCCAAGGTCACGCTGCACCAGCCCACCGTGCCGTTCCTGTCCAACCTCACCGGCGACTGGATCACCCCGGAGCAGGCCACCGACCCCGGCTACTGGGTGCGCCAGATGCTCTCCCCGGTGCGCTTCCACGACGGGCTGACCCGCCTCGCGGCGCTCGACGAGCGGATGGTGCTGGTGGAGACCGGCCCCGGCAGCGTCCTGACCGACCTGGCCCGCGCGGCCGCCGAGGGCACCGCCGGGCCGCGGCTCGCCCTGCCGCCGCTGCCCACCCGCGGGCGGCGCGGCGCCGAGGACGAGCCCGGCAGCGCCGTCCTCGCCCTCGGCAGCCTGTGGGCGCACGGCGCCGCCGTCGACTGGGAGCCCGTCGACGCCGACGCCCGCCCCGCCGACCTGCCCGGCTACCCCTTCGAGCGGCTCCCGCACTGGATCGAGCCCGCCGTCCCCGGCCGGGCGCCCGCCACCGCGCTGCCCGCCGCGGACCTCGACGCCGTCCACGCGACCGTCAACTGGCGCCCGCTCGCCGAGGCCGCCGGGGACGACCCGCTGGCCGGCCGCCGCCAGACCTGGCTGGTCCTGCTGGACCGGGCCGGCGCCGCCCAGCCCCTGGTCGAGCTGCTGACGGCGCGCGGCCAGATCGTGACCACCGTCCAGCCCGGCCCGGCCTACCGCCGGGTGCGCCGCGGCGTCTACGAGCTCGACCCCGCCGACCCGGCCCAGTACGCGAAGCTGCTGGCCGACCTGCGCGGCCTGGTCCGCACGCCCACCGCCGTCCTGTACGCCTGGGGCCTGGACGAGACGCCGGACGAGACCGCCGGCTACTTCGGCCTGGTCCACCTCGCCCGGGCGATGTCCGCCGAGAGCGTGCTGAACGAGGTCCGGCTCGGCGTCGTGACCGACGGGGCCTTCCCGGCCGCCCCCGGCGAGCAGCCCCGGCCCGCCGCCGCCCTGCTCAGCGGCCCGGTCCAGGTGCTCGGCGAGGAGTACCGCAACCTGCGCTGCACCCAGGTCGACCTCGCCGTCGGCACCCCGCTCGACGAGGCCGCCGCCGACGCGGTGGTGCGCGCCGTGCTCACCGGCCCGGCCCGGCTGCTCGCCCTGCGCGGGGGCGCCCTGCTCACCCGCACCGTCGAGCCCGCCGAGCGCCCCGTCCCGACCGCCCCGGCCCGGGTGCGGGCCGGCAGCACCTGGCTGCTCACCGGCGGCCTCGGCGGGATCGGCCTGACCCTCGCCCGGGCCCTGGCCCGGGCCGGCGCCGCCCGGCTCGTCCTGCTCGGCCGCGGCGCCGCCGACGAGGCCGCGCTCGCCGCGGTGCGCGAGAGCGGCGCCGAGGTGCTGGCCGTCCAGGCCGACGTCACCGACGCCGCAGCGCTGGACCGGGCGCTGGAGCAGGCCCGTGCGGCCTTCGGCCGGATCGACGGCGTCGTCCACGCGGCCGGCGTGCCCGGCGGCGGCTCCGTCGAGCTGCGCTCCGACGACAGCATGCGCACGGTCCTCGCCCCCAAGACCGCCGGCCTGCGCCACCTGCTCGCCGCGCTGCGGCCCGGGGAGGCCGAGGTGCTGGTGCTCTGCTCCTCGCTCGCCACCCTGATCCCGACCTACGGCCAGGCCGACTACGCGGCCGCCAACGCCTACCTCGCCGCCGTCGCGGAGGCCGAGGCCGCGCGCGGCGAGCGCCACGCGGTGGCCGTCGACTGGGACATGTGGGCCGGGGTCGGCATGGCCAGCCGGGCCGAGGTCCCCGAGGCCCTGCGGGCCTTCCAGGCCGACATGCTGGCCGGCGCGCTCACCCCCGAGCAGGGCGCCCGCGCCTTCGCCGCCCTGCTGGAGGGCCCGCCCGGACGGGCCGTGGTGGCCCGGGCCGGCGCCGCGATCGCGGACGGCACGCTGCGCACCTCCGCCGCCCCGGCCGCCGAGGCCCCCCGGACGGCGGCCCTGCCCCGCCCCGAGCTCGCCACGCCGTACACCGCCCCGGCCACCCCGACCGAGGAGCGCCTGGCCGAGATCTACGCCGAACTGCTCGGCCTCGACCGGGTCGGGGTGGACGACGACTTCCTGGAGCTCGGCGGCCACTCGCTGCTGGCCGCCCAGATCGCGGCCCGGCTGCGGGCCGAGTTCGAGGTCGACGTCCCCGCCCGGGTCTTCTTCGAGGGCGGCCGCGTCGCCGACCTCGCCACCGAGATCGAAGACCGCATCCTCGCCGACCTGGAGAACCAGTGACCAACCCCGCAGGCCGCCGCGAGGACCGCCTCGCCCGGCTCACCCCCGAGCAGCGCGCCGCCTTCGAGGCGCGCGCCCGGGGCCGCGCAGGCACCACCCCGGCCGGCACGGCCGGCCCCGCCGCCCCGGCCCCGGCCGTGCCGCCGCGCGACCCGGCGCTGCCGGCGCCGCTGTCCTTCGGCCAGGAGCGGCTCTGGTTCCTGGAGCAGCTCACCCCCGGGCTCGGGGTGTTCAACGAGTACGTGGGCCTGCGCCTGAGCGGCCCGCTGGACGTCGCCGCGCTGGAGGCCGCACTGGACGGCCTGGTGGAGCGGCACGAGGCGCTGCGCACCGTCATCGCCGCCGGCCAGGACGGCCCGGTGCAGCGGGTGCTGGAACGCACCGCCCCGGTGCTGCGGGTGGCCGAGCCGGCCGACGGCGAAGCCGGCTGGAGCGAGGCCGAGGAGCGCGCGCTGGCCGAGCGGGAGGCGGCCCTGCCGTTCGACCTGGAGCACGGCCCGCTGCTGCGCGCCCTGCTGATCCGCTCCGCGCCCGAGCGCGCCCTGCTGGTCGTGGTCAACCACCACCTGGTCGGCGACGCCTGGTCCCGCGCGGTGCTGGTGGAGGAGCTCTGCGCCCGCTACCGGGCCTTCCGCGAGGGCGGCCCGGCCCCCGAGCCGCTCGCCGTGCAGTACGCCGACTGGGCGCAGTGGCAGCGCCGCGAACTCACCGACACCGCGCTGGCCGAGCCGCTCGGCTACTGGCGCGAGCGGCTGGAGGGCGCCCCGCACGTCCTGGAGCTGACCACCGACCGGCCCCGGCCGGCCGTGCCCAGCCACCGGGGCGGCCGGGTGCACTTCACCCTGGACGCCGCCACCACCGAGGCCGTGGAGGCCGCGGCCCGGGCGGCCCGGGCCACCCCGTTCATGGTCACGCTGGCCGCCTGGCAGGCCGTCCTGATGCGCCACTCCGGCCAGCAGGACGTCGTCGTCGGCGTGCCCACCGCGGGCCGCGACCGGCCCGAACTCGCCGGACTCGTCGGCATGTTCGTCAACAGCCTGGTGCTGCGCTCGGACCTCTCCGGCGACCCGACCTTCGGCGAACTGCTCGACCGGGTGCGGGAGACCTCGCTCGGCGCGCTGGCCCACACCCAGGTGCCCTTCGAACGCCTGGTCCGCGAGCTGCGCCCGGACCGCGACCTCAGCCACGCCCCGCTCTACCAGGTGCAGTTCGGCTACCGCAACGTCCCCGCCCCCGACATCGCCCTGCCCGGCGTCACCGTCGAGCTGGTCGAGCTGGACAACGGCCTGTGTCGCACCGACCTGAGCCTGGAACTCGCCCGCGACGGCGAACTCACGGCAGGCGTCTGCGAGTTCAGCGGCGACCTGTTCGACGACGACACCGTGCGCACGCTGACCGAGGCCCTCCAGCGGGTGCTGGCCCGCGGCGCCGCCGACCCCGGCCTGCGGCTCTCCGACCTGCTCGCGCTCACCCCCGTCGAGCAGGCCCTGCTGGCCTCGGCCGGCGACGGCCCGGCGCTGCCCGAGGACGCGCCGGACGTCGTGACGGCCTTCGCCGAGGCCGTGCGCACCCGCCCGGACGCCGAGGCCGTGCTGCCCGGCGGCCGCCCGGACCAGGCCCTCACCTTCGCCCGACTGGACGCCCGGGTCGACGAGTTGCTCGCCCGGCTCCAGGCCGTCGGGGTGCGCCCAGGCGACCGGGTCGGCCTGTGCCTGCGCCGCGGCACCGACCTGCCCGCCGCCATGCTCGCCGTGCTCCGGGCCGGCGCCGCCTACCTGCCGCTCGACCCGGACTACCCGGCGGCCCGGCTGCACCACGTGGTCGAGGACGCCGAGCCCGCCGTGGTCGTGGTGCACGCCGCGACCCGGGACGCCGCGCCCGCCGGCGCCCCGCTGCTCGACCTCGACGCCCCGGCCGAGTCCTCTGCAGCAGCACCCGTATCCGTGTCCGTGGACCCGGACGCCCCCGCGTACGTCATCCACACCTCCGGCTCGACCGGCCGCCCCAAGGGCGTCGTCGTGCTGCGCCGCAACCTCACCGCCTTCCTGGCGGCGATGGACCGCGTACTGGCGGACGACGGGGAGCCCGCCACCTGGCTGGCCGTCACCAGCGTCTCCTTCGACATCTCCGTCCTGGAACTGCTCTGGACGCTCAGCCGGGGCCACCGCGTCGTGGTCAACCCCGACCCCGGCACGGCGACGGCCCCCGCCCCGGTTCCCTCCGCGCAGGCCGCCCCGGCCGTCCCCGAGTTCAGCCTCTTCTACTTCGCCAGCGACACCGCCGGCGCCGAGCCCGGCCCCGACCAGTACCGGCTGCTGCTGGACGGCGCCCGCTTCGCCGACACCAACGGCTTCTCCGCCGTCTGGCTGCCCGAGCGGCACTTCCACGCCTTCGGCGGGCCGTTCCCGGCCCCCTCGGTGCTGGCCGCCGCGATCGCCCAGGCCACCGAGCGGATCGGGATCCGGGCCGGCAGCGTGGTGCTGCCGCTGCACCACCCCGTCCGGGTCGCCGAGGAGTGGTCGGTCGTCGACAACCTGTCCGGCGGCCGGGTCGGGCTCTCCTTCGCCTCGGGCTGGCACGCGGACGACTTCGTCCTCGCCAAGGACGCCTACCAGGACCGCCAGGCGCTCACCGTCAGCGGCATCGAGCAGGTGCGCCGGCTGTGGCGCGGCGAACGGCTCCCCTTCGAGGGGCCCGGTGGCCGCACCGTCGACGTCCAGGTGCTGCCCCGCCCCGTCCAGGCCGAGCTGCCGTACTGGCTCACCTCCTCGGGCAACCCCGAGACCTGCCGCACGGCCGGCCGGGTCGGCGCCCGGCTGCTGACCCACCTGCTGGGCCAGAGCGTCGAGGAACTCGGCGAGAAGATCGCCCTCTACCGGGAGGCCTGGCACGAGGCCGGCCACCCGGGCGACCCGCACGTGACCCTGATGCTGCACAGCTACGTCGGCGCGGACGCCGCCGACGTCCGGGCGCACGCCTGGCAGCCGTTCCGCGACTACCTGCGCAGCTCGGTCGGCCTGATCGAGAACCTGGCCCGCAGCCTCGGCATGGACGTGCGCAGCAGCGACTTCACCGCGGAGGACCAGGAGGCCCTGCTCGACCACGCCTGCGCCCGCTACCTGGGCCACGGCTCGCTGATCGGCACCGCCGAGGAGTGCCTGCCGCTGGTGCACCGGCTGGCCGCCGCCGGCGTGGACGAGATCGGCTGCCTGGTCGACTTCGGCGTCGACACCGACGTCGCGCTGGCCGCCCTGCCCCGGCTGGCCGAGCTGCGCCGCACCGCGGCCGCCGCACCGGCCCCCGCCCCGGCCGCCCTCGCGGTCGCGGCCGACACCGAGCTGACGGCGCTGGTGCGCGCCCACGGCGTCACCCACCTGCAGTGCACCCCCTCGCGGGCCCGCACCCTGCTCGACGAGGCCGACCCGCAGGCCCTGCGCGGCCTGCGGCAGCTGCTGCTCGGCGGCGAGGCCCTCGACGCCGAGTTGGTGCGCCGGCTGGCCGAGCACCTCGGCGGCCCGATCCGCAACATGTACGGGCCGACCGAGACGACCGTCTGGTCCACCACCGCCGAGGTCGACCCGGCCGAGGGCCTGGTCACCATCGGCGGCCCGATCGCCGGCACCACCGTGCGCGTCCTCGACCCGTACGGGCGGCGGGTGCCCGTCGGCGTGCCGGGCGAACTCCTGATCGGCGGCGCCGGGGTGACGGCCGGCTACCTCGGGCTGCCCCAGCTCACCGACGAACGCTTCGTCGCCGACCCCGAGTCGGCCGATTCCAACCCGGCCGACCCGGCCGCCCGGCTGTACCGCACCGGCGACCTCGTCCGCACCCTGCCCGACGGCCGCCTCCAGTACCTCTCCCGCAACGACCACCAGGTCAAGATCCGCGGCTTCCGGATCGAGACCGGCGAGGTGGAGGCCGCGCTCACCGCGCTGCCCGGCATCCGCCAGTGCGTGGTCACCGCCTACGGCCTGGGCACCGCCCGGGCCGCGCTGGCCGCCTACCTGGTGCCCGAGGACCCGGCCGCGCCGCCCGCCCCGGCCGAGCTGCGGGCCGCCCTGGCCGGGCAGCTGCCGGGCTTCCTGATCCCGTCCCGGTTCATCCCGCTCGACGCGCTGCCGCTCACGAGCAACGGCAAGGTCGACCGCGCGGCGCTGCCCGCCCCCGAGACCGTCCCCGCCGCCGACCGCGACCGCACCGCGCCCGCCACGCCGACCGAGGAGCGGATCGCCGCGATCTGGCGCGAGGCCCTGACCCTCGACGAGGTCGGCACCGAGGAGGACTTCTTCGAGCTCGGCGGCCACTCCCTGCTGGCCGCCCGGATGGTCGCCGGGATCCGCCGCGACCTGGACGTCCAGCTGCCGCTGCGCACCCTGTTCGACTCGCCGACCGTCGCCGCCCTCGCCCGGGCCGTGGACACGCTGGGCGCCGGCGGGGCCACCGCGGCACCCGCCGAACCGGTCGAGCTGCTGCCCGACCCGGCCCGCCGCCACGAGCCCTTCCCGCTGACGGACGTGCAGCGCGCGTACTGGATCGGCCGCAGCGGCGCCGTCGGCGGCGACGTCGCCTGCCACCTCTACCTCGAAGTGGACGTCGCCGACGTCGACCCGCTGCGCCTCCAGGACGCCTGGCAGGCCCTGGTGCGGCGGCACGACGCGCTGCGCCTGGTCTTCGCCGAGGACGGCACCCAGCGCATCCTGCCCGAGGTGCCCGCGTACCAGCTGGCCGTCGAGGACCTGCGCGGGCTGCCGGAGCCCGAGCGGGCCGACGCCCTCGCCGGGACCCGCGCCCGGATGTCGCACCAGGTGCTGCCCGCCGACACCTGGCCGCTGTTCGAGCTGCACGCCAGCCGGACCGAGGGCACCGACGCCCGGCTGCACCTGAGCATCGACACCCTGATCGCCGACGGCGGCAGCGTGCAGATCCTGCTGCGCGAGCTGCTGGCGATCTACCAGGGCTCGCTCGACCCGCGCCCGATGGAGCTCTCGTTCCGCGACTACGTGCTGGCCGAGCAGACCCGCCGCGAGGGCCCCGCGCTGCAGCGCGACCTCGACTACTGGCACGGCCGCCTGGAGACCCTGCCGCCCGCCCCCGCGCTGCCGCTGGCGCGGCGCCCCGAGGAGCTGACGCAGACCAGGTTCCACCGCCGCGAGGCGCACCTGCCCGCCGAGCTGTGGGAGCAGCTGAAGAGCCGGGCCGCCGCCGGCCGGGTCACGCCCTCGGCGCTCGCCCTGGCCGCCTACGCCACCGTGCTCGGCACCTGGGCGGCGGCCGACCGCTTCACCCTCAACCTGACCCTGTTCAACCGCGTCGGCGAGCACCCCGACCTGGCCGCCATGGTCGGCGACTTCACCGCGCTCAGCCTCTTCGAGGTGGACGGCGCCACGGCCGGCTCCTTCGCCGACCGGGCCCGCCGGCTCCAGGACCGGCTCTGGGAGGACCTGGACCACCAGCTGGTCAGCGGCGTACGGGTCGGCGGCGACCTGGCCCGCCGGCGCGGGGTGGCCGACGCCGCCATGCCGGTCGTCTTCACCAGCGAGCTCGGCGCCGGCGAGGTCGGCGGCAGCCGGGTCCTGCGGGAACTCGGCGCCAAGGTCGCCCACACCATCACCCAGACCCCCCAGGTCTGGCTGGACCACCAGATCTCCGAGGACGAGGGCCGGCTGCGGCTGACCTGGGACGCCGTCGAGGAGCTCTTCCCCGAGGGCCTGCTCGACGCGATGTTCGAGGCCTACACCGGCCTGCTCACCGCCCTCGCCGAGCGGCCCGACGCCTGGACGGACCCGTACCTGGCCGCCCTGCCCGCCGCCCACGCCGAGGCCTACCGCGCGCTCAACGCCACGGACGGCCCGCGGCCCGACGGGCTGCTGCACGAGCCGTTCCTCGCCCAGGCGCGCACCGCCCCCGAGCGGACCGCCGTGGTCTCCGCCACCGGCACCGTGACCTACGGCGAGCTGGAGCGCGCCTCCGCCGCCGTGGCCCACGCGCTGCGCGGCGCCGACGTCGGCCCCGGCGACCTGGTCGGCGTGCGCGCCGACCGGGGCTGGGAGCAGGTCGCGGCCGCGATCGGCGTGATCCGGGCCGGCGGCGCCTACCTGCCGCTGGACGCCGGACTGCCGGCCGCCCGCGTCGCCCGCTCGCTCGAACACGCCGGCGCCACCGCGCTGCTCGCCCGGGAGTCCTGGGACGCGGACGGCGCGGTGCCCGCCGGGGTCACCCTGCTGGGCTTCGACCAGGCGCTGGCCACCCCGGCCGACACCGAGCCGGCCCCGGTGCCCACCACCCCGGCGGACCTCGCGTACGTCATCTACACCTCGGGCTCCACCGGTGACCCCAAGGGCGTGATGATCGACCACCGCGGCGCGCTCAACACCGTGGTGGACGTCAACGACCGCTTCCGGGTCGGCCCCGCCGACCGCGTCCTCGGCCTCTCCTCGCTCGGCTTCGACCTCTCGGTCTACGACCTGTTCGGCACCCTCGCCGCCGGCGCCGCGCTGGTGCTGGTCGGCCCCGGGGAGGAGCGCGACCCCGCGCGCTGGTCCCGACTGGTCGCCGAACACGGCGTCACCGTCTGGAACTCCGTCCCCGCGCTGATGGAGATGCTGCTCGCGTACGCCGGCGGCAACCCGGCCGCCGACCTGGAGTCGCTGCGCCTGGTCATGCTCAGCGGCGACTGGATCCCCGTCGGCATGCCCGACCACGTCCGCGCGCTGTCGCCCAAGGCCGAGGTGATCAGCCTGGGCGGCGCCACCGAGGCGTCGATCTGGTCCGTGCTGCACCCGATCGGCGCGGTCGAGCCGGGCCGCCCGAGCATCCCGTACGGGCGGCCGATGCGGAACCAGGGCATGGTCGTCCTGGACGAGGCCTTCCGGCCGCGCCCGGTCGGCGTCGCCGGCGCCCTGTTCATCACCGGCGTGGGCCTGGCCGTCGGGTACCGCAACGCGCCCGAGCTCACCGCCCGGGCGTTCCCGACCCACCCGGTCACCGGGGAGCGCCTGTACCGCACCGGCGACCTCGCCCGGCTGCTGCCCGACGGCGAGCTGGAGTTCCTCGGCCGGGAGGACTGCCAGGTCAAGGTGCGCGGCATGCGCATCGAGCTGGGCGAGATCGAGTCGGCGCTGGTCCGGATGGACGGCGTCCGGGAGGCGGCGGCGCTGGTCGAGGGCAACGGGCTCGGCGCCCGGCTCGCGGCCTTCGTGGTCCGCGAGGCCGCCCGGCCGCAGCCCGCCGCCCCCGCCCCCGCGGTGGCCCCGGCCCTGGACGCCGAGCGGGTCCGCCGGCTGGAGGCGCGCCTGCGCCAGCCCGGCCGCCGCGCCGACCTGGCGGGCCGCGAGGTCCTGCCCTTCGCCCTGCCGACCGACACCCTGGACCTGCGCCGGGCCGCCGCCCTGCGCGGCGCCGCCACCGGCTTCGCCGACGCCCCCGTACGGCTGGCCGACCTGCACGCGCTGCTGACCGTGCTCGCCCGCCAGGACGAGGACGGCGTGCCCCGGTACGCCTACGGCTCGGCCGGCGGCCTGTACCCGGTGCAGACCTACCTGGCCGTCGCCCCCGGCAAGGTGGCGGGCCTGCCGGCCGGCACCTACTACGTCGACCCGGCCGGGCCGGCGCTGGTCGCCCTCGACGGCGCACCGGGCTCGGCCCGGGCCCTGGACCGGGCGCTCTACAGCGAGGCCAACGGGCCGCTGCTCGACCAGGCCGGCTTCGCCGTCTTCCTGGTCTCCCGGACCGCCGCGATCGCCCCGGTGTACGGCGAACTCGCCGACCGTTTCTGCCTGTTGGAGGCCGGGGCGATGGCGCAGCTGCTGCGTCACCGCGCCGCCGACTGCGCGGTGGCGCTCTGCCCGATCGGCGACGTCTTCCCGGAGCCGCTGCGCGAGGCGCTGCGGCTGGAGGACGGCCAGCGCGTGCTGCACACGCTCGTCGGCGGCCGGCCGCTGAACGCGGCCGCCGACGAGCCCGGCTCCGGCACCGACTGGACGGCCGCGCTGCGCGACGCGCTCGCCGAGCGGCTGCCCGGCTACATGGTTCCGCAGCGGGTGCGGGCGGTCGAGGCGCTGCCGCTGTCCGCCAACGGCAAGGTCGACCGGGCGGCGCTCGCCCGGCTGGGCGCCGCGGTGCCCGCCCCCGCCGTCGTCTCCGCCGTCCCCGTCGCCCCCGCCCTCGCGGCGGCCCCGGCGGCACCGGTGGCGCGACCGGCGGCGCACGGGCCGAACACGCTCGGCGCGATGGAGCGGCTCACGGAGCTGTGGCGGGAGGTGA
Organism: Kitasatospora sp. NPDC127121; assembly: GCF_042677305.1. Taxonomy (NCBI): domain Bacteria; kingdom Bacillati; phylum Actinomycetota; class Actinomycetes; order Kitasatosporales; family Streptomycetaceae; genus Kitasatospora; species Kitasatospora sp. NPDC127121. The sequence goes on from NZ_JBHXTQ010000023.1 coordinate 37,279, forward strand.
TGGACGGGGCGGAGGTCGGCGTCGACACCAACTTCTTCGAGGCCGGTGCCAACTCCATCCACCTGGTCCGGGTCCAGCGGCGGATCGCCGAGGACTTCGGGCAGGAGCTCTCGGTGGTCGAGATGTTCGACCGGCCGACCATCCGCCACCTGGCCGAGCTGCTGGACCGTCCGGTCGCCGCCCCGGCCCCGCAGGCGGTACCGGCTGCACCAGCGGCACCGGCTGCATCAGCGCCCGAGCCCGCCTCGGACACCGCCGCACCCGGCACCGCCGCATCCGACACCGCACAGCCCGTCGGCGGCGACCGCCGGCAGCACCACGAACGGCGCCGCGCCGCCCGCCGAGGCGGCTCCGGCACCGGCCCGACCGGCTGACCCCGACGGCCGGCGGCCGACACCCCGCACCCCGTGCCGGGTGTCGGCCGCCGGACCCCCGCGAGCCGCGTCGCATCACCACCCATGAGGAGAAAGCCCGATGACCACCCACGCCCCCGGGGGCCCGGCCGCCGCACCGCCGGACCTGCCGGACGCGATCGCCGTGACCGGCCTCGCCTGCCGGTTCCCCGGAGCTCCCGACGCCGGGGCCTTCTGGGCCAACCTGGTCGCGGGCCGCGAGAGCGTCACCTTCCGGAGCGCCGAGGAGCTGGCGGCCCTGGGCGTCCCCGCCGAGCGGCTGGCCGACCCCCGGTTCGTCGGGGCGGGCGGCGTGCTGGAGGGCCTCGCGGAGTTCGACGCCGAGTACTTCGGCATCCCGCCCCGCGACGCCGAGCTGATGGACCCCCAGCACCGGCTGTTCCTGCAGTGCGCGGTCACCGCGCTGGAGGACGCCGGGCAGCTGACCGACGGCGTCGAGGGCGGCGTGGGCGTCTACGCCTCGGCCGGCTTCAACTCCTACCTGACGCACCACCTGCTGCCCAACGCGGCCCACCTGGCCGACCGGGCCGACGTCCAGTGGCTGGCCGCCGGGGACAAGGACTACCTCGCCACCCAGACCTCCTACCGGCTGGGCCTGACCGGCCCGAGCCTGAGCGTGCAGAGCGCCTGCTCCTCCGCCCTGCTCGCGGTCCACCTGGCCGCCGAGGCGCTGCTCAGCGGCGAGTGCGACGTGGCGCTGGCCGGCGCCGTCTCCGCCGGGATCGGCCAGGGGCTCGGCTACCTGCACGCCGAGGGCGGGATCCTCTCCGCCGACGGGCACTGCCGCCCCTTCGACGCCGACGCGACCGGCACGGTCTTCGGCAGCGGCGTCGGCGTGGTGGTGCTGAAGCGGCTGGCCGACGCGGTCGCCGACGGCGACACCGTGCGGGCCGTGCTGCTCGGCTCGGCGGTCAACAACGACGGGAACCGCAAGGTCGGCTTCACCGCGCCGAGCCTGGACGGACAGGTCCGGGTCGTCTCGGCGGCCCAGTCCGTGGCCGGGGTCACGCCCGGCGAGGTCTCCTGCATCGAGGCGCACGGCACCGGCACCGCGCTCGGCGACCGGATCGAACTCGCCGCGCTGGGCCGGGTGTTCGCGGACGCCCCGGACTCCCGCCGGGTGCTCGGCGCGGTCAAGTCGAACGTCGGCCACCTGGACACCTGTGCCGGGATGGCCGGGCTGATCAAGACGGTGCTCGCGCTCCAGCACCGCACGCTGCTGCCGACCGTGCACTTCGAGAGCCCCAGCCCCGAGCTGGCCCCGGGCCTGTTCCGGGTGCTGACCGAGGCCGAGCCGTGGTCCGGCCGCGACGGCGCCCGGATCGCGGGCGTCAGCTCCTTCGGCATCGGCGGCACCAACGCCCACCTGATCCTCCAGGACGCGCCGCCGCTGCCCGCCGCGCCCGCCGCCGAGCCGGCGCAGTGGGAGCTGCTGCCGCTGTCCGCCAGGAGCGAGCGGGCGCTCGACCGGGCCGCCGAGCGGATCGGCGCGGCGCTGGCCGGCCCCGGTGCGCCCGGCGCGGGCGATGCCGCGTTCACCCTCCAGACCAGGCGGCGCCAGCACCCGTGGCGGCGCGCCGTCCTGACCGGTCGTTCGGGCGAGGCGTCCCCCGCCGCCCAGGCCGTCCAGGCCGTCGGGACCGGCCAGAAGGTGGCCTTCCTCTACCCCGGGCAGGGGGCCGGCCACCCCGGCATGGCGGCCGAGCCGTACCGCGCCGAGCCGCTCTTCCGCGCCGCGCTCGACCGCTGCCTGGACGCCCTGCGGCCGTGGACCACGGCGCCGCTGCGCGAACTGCTGCTCGACCCGGCCCACCCGGACCTGTTCGACCGGACCGAGACCGCCCAACCGGCCCTGTTCGCGGTGGAGTACGCGCTCACCGTGTGGTGGACGGGGCTCGGCATCCGACCAATCGCAGTCGCCGGGCACAGCGTCGGCGAGTTCGCGGCCGCCTGCGCCGCCGGGGTCTTCGACCTGCCCGGCGCCGCCCGGCTGGTGGCCGAACGCGGCCGGCTGATGGGCACCATGGCGCCCGGCGCGATGCTCAGCGTCCCGCTGCCCGAGCCGGAGCTGCGCGCCCTGCTGGACGACCCGGCCGGGCCGGAGCTGGCCGCCGTCAACGCGCCCGACCGCTGCGTGGTGGCTGGCGCCCCCGAGGCGGTGGCCCGGCTCGCCGAGCGGCTGGCCGCGCGCGGCGTGGCCGCCCGGCAGCTGGCCGTGCGGCACGCCTTCCACTCCCGGGACGCCGAACCGCTGCTGGAGGAGTTCGCCCGGCTGGTCGCCACCGTGCCCGTCCAGGCGCCCGCCGTGCCGCTCATTTCCGGCCTGACCGGGCGTGAGCTCACCGCCGAGGAGGCCGCGTCGCCGCAGTACTGGGCGCGCCAGCTGCGGCACACCGTCCGCTTCGCCGACGCGCTCGCCGCGCTGCCGGGCGACGGCCCGCTGCTGGAGCTCGGCCCCGGCCGGGGGCTGAGCGGCTTCGCCGTACGGACCCTGGGCGCCGGGCGCCCCGCGCTGCCCACCCTCGGCGGCGCCGCGCCCGCCCCGGACCAGCCGCCGGCCCGGCTCACCGCGCTGGCCCGGCTGTGGGAGCGGGGCGCCGAGGTCGACTGGTCCGCCCTCGGCGAGCGGGCCGGGCGCCGGCACGTCTCGCTGCCGGGCTACCCGTTCGAGCCCACCCGGCACTGGTTCGAGCCCGCCGCCGCCGAGCCCACCGCCACCACCCTCCAAAGCCCCGCCGCCTCCGCGCAGGTTTCCGACGGTGCGAGCGGCGTGGACGACTGGCTGCACGTCGTGTCCTGGACGCAGGCGCTGCCGCCGTCCGGCACCGGGCCGCTCCCGTCGTCGGTGCTCCTGCTCGCCGACGAGTCCGGCCTCGCCAAGGCCGTCGCCGGAGAGCTCGCCGCCGCCGGCGCCCAGGTCAGCCTGGTCCGCGCCCGCGCCGGGGCGCCCACCGCGCAGGACACCCCGTTCACGCTCGACGCCCCCTTCACGCTCGACGCCGACGACCCCGCCGCCTTCCCCGCGCTGGCCGCCGCCCTGGCCGCGCACGGCACCGCACCGGACGCCGTCCTCTCCTGCTGGGCCCTGGACACCCCGCCGCTGCACCGGGCCACCCCGGGCGAGGCGGCCGACGGCGCGCTGCGCGCCCTCACCGTCCCGGTCCAGCTGGCCCGGGCCCTGGGCGAGGCGTTCCCCGGCCGGCCGCTGCGGATGCTGCTGGTCACCGACGCCGCCCACGGGGTGCACGGGCAGCCCGCCCGCACCCCGCAGGCCGCCGCCGGGCTGGGCGCGGTGCGGGTGCTGCCGCAGGAGCTGCCCGGCGTCACCGTGCAGGCCCTCGACCTGGACTGCCCGACCCGGGAGCCCGAGGAACTGGCCCTGGCGGCGCAGACCGTGGTGGCGCAGCTGCGCGCCGGACACACCGCGGCGCCGCTGACCGCCGTCCGCGGCCGGGCGCACCTGGTGCCGGCCCCGGAGCGGCCCGTCCTCACCGACCCGGCCGGGCCGCAGCCCGCCGCGCCGTCCGGCGTGTGGCTGGTCACCGGCGGCCTGGGCGGGATCGGTCTGGCCGTGGCCGGCCACCTCGCCGAGGACGGCGACCGGACGCTCGTCCTGCTCACCCGCCGTGCCGTCCCCGACGGCGCCGGCTGGCGGAGCCTGCGCCCCGAGGGCGCGGCGCCCGCCGCGAGCTGCCCGCCGGAGCTGGCCGAGGCCCTCGCCGGACTGACCGCGCACGGCGCCCGGCTCTGCCTCGTCCAGGCGGACGTCACCGACGAGGCCGCGCTCGGCGCCGCGCTCGACCGGGTCCGGGCCGCGTACGGCCCGATCGCCGGGGTGGTCCACGCCGCCGGGGTGCCCGGCGGCGGCGTCACCGCGCTGCGCAGCGCCGGGGAGATGGCGCGGGTGCTCGCCCCCAAGGTGCTCGGCACCGTCCTGCTGGAGCGGCTGACGGCCGTGGACCGGCCGGTGCTGGTGCTCTGCTCCTCGGTGCTGGCGCTCACCGGCGCGGTCGGCCAGGCCGACTACACCGGCGCCAACGCCTTCCTGGACAGCTTCGCCGCCGGCACCCGGGCCGCCGTGTCGATCGGCTGGGACCGCTGGTCGCAGACCGGCATGGCGCTGCGGTCCGGCCTGCGCGACTGGCTCGACGGCGGCGAGGTGCTCGACCACGCCCTGTTCGACGCCCGCCGGGCGGAGCCGGACGGGACGGTGGAGCTGCGGCTGCGCCGCACCGAGCAGAGCGTCTGGCCGGCCGAGGAGCACCGGATCGGCGACGTCCCCGTCCTGCCCGGCACCGCGCTGCTCGAACTCGCCGTCGCCGGCCACCGGTTGACGGTCGGGGACGGGCCGGTCGAGCTGGACGCGGTCTTCACCCACCCGCTGCGGATGCCCGCCGACGCCCCGCCCGAGGTCACCCTGCGGCTGCGTCCGGCGCCCGACGGCGGGCACCTGTGGGAGGTGCGCTCCAGCGCCGTGCCGTCCAGGCCGCACGCCCAGGGCCGGATCGCGCCGTACGGGGGCGACTCCCCCGAGCGCCTGGACCTCGACGGCCTCGCGGCCCGCTGCGCCCCGGTGCCGCAGGTCGCGGTGCCCTCCGCCGCCGGGGAGCGGCCCGGCGGCGCCAGCGGCCTGCGCACCGGGCCGCGCTGGGAGAGCGTCACCGAGGTCCGCGAGGACGGGCGCGGCGAGGCGATGCTGCGGCTGCGCCTGCCCGAGGCGTTCCACGGCGACCTGGCCGCGCACCCGCTGCACCCCGCGCTGCTGGACACCGCCACCGGCGCCGTCACCGCCCGCACCGGCAGCCACCTGCCGGTCGCCTACCGCCGCCTGGTGGTGCTCGGCCCGCTCGGCCCCGAGGCCGTGGTGCGGGTCGACCGCCGCTCCGGTGACGCCGGGGCGGGCGACACGCTGGTCGTCGACGTGGTCGTCGCCGGGCCGGACGGCACTGCGGCCGTGCTCGTCGAGGGCTTCGTGCTGCGCCCGGCCCCGGCCGCCCCCGGCCCGAACGCTCCTGGCCTGGACGCCCCCGGCCCGGACACGCAGGGCGGCATCCCGACCCGGGAGGGCCTGCTGGCCTTCGACCGGATCCTGGCCAACCGTCACCTCCCGCACGTGCTGGTCAGCCCCCGCGCGACCGGGCCGGCCGCGCCCGTCCCGTCCGCATCGCAGGCCGCACCCTCCGCGCCGCAGGCCGCCCCGGCGACCGGCCCCGAGGGGCTGGAGGAGCAGATCTCCGCGGTCTGGTCCCGGCTGCTCGGCGTCCCCCGGATCGGCCCCGAGGACAGCATCTTCGAACTCGGCGGCGACTCCCTGCTGATCGTCCAGATCACCGCCGAACTCCAGCGGCAGGGCCTGACCGTCTCCCCCGGCGACCTCTTCGCCCACCCCACCGTCGGACAGCTCGCCGCCCGGCTGCGCGCGGACCACACGCCCGCCGCCGAACCGGCGTCCGACACCCCCGCCCCGCCCACCGCTCCCACCGAGCCCGATCCGGCCCCCGCGAAGGGGTCGGGCGAGGCGTTCTCGGACGCGGACCTCAGCGCAGACGACCTGGCCCGGGTATTCGCCCTGTTCCGGTCAGGAGAGGACACCAAGTGAACGACATCGAGGACATCTACCCGCTCTCGCCGACCCAGGAGGGGATGCTCTTCCACAGCACCACCTCCCCCGAGCACGGCCTGTACGTCGAGCTGACCACCTTCCGGGTGCGCGGCGAACTGGACCTGGCCGAGCTGGGAGCCGCCTGGCAGCGGGCGATCGCCCGGCACCCGGTGCTGCGCACGGCCTTCGTCCGCGAGCGGATCCGCACCCCGCACCAGGTGGTGCTGCCCAAGGCGGACCTGCCGATCGAGTTCCGCGACCTGTCCGGGCTGGACGAGCCGGCCCGGGAGCGCGCCGTCGCCGAGGAGCTGGAGCAGCGCGCCCGCGAGCGCTTCGACCTGGCCCGGCCGCCGCTGATGCGGCTGCTGGTACTGCGCCTGCCCGACGAGCACCTGGTGGTGTGGACGTACCACCACCTGCTGCTGGACGGCTGGTCCGCCGCGCTGCTGCTGGCCGAGGTCACCGCCGGACTCTCCGGTGACGCCGCCGAGGCGCCCGCGCCGCCCGCCTTCCGCGAGTACATCGCCTGGCTGGGCCGTCAGGAGGCCGAGCGCGACCGCGCGTTCTGGACCGGCTACCTGGCGGGCTACCGCGAGCCGGCGACGCTGAGCCTGCCGGGCGTGCGCCCGGGCGCCAAGCCGTCCGGCGACTTCCGCACGGTGCGGGCCGAGCTGCCCGCCGAGACCGTCACCGCGCTGCGGCGGCTGGCCGCCGGCAAGGCCACCACGCTCAGCAGCCTGGTCGAGGCCGCCTGGGCGGGGACGGTCGCGCGCTGCTCCGGCCGCGACGACGTGGTGGTCGGCGTGACCGTCTCGGGCCGCCCCGTCGACCTGGACCGGGCGGACCAGATGCTCGGGATGTTCATCAACACCGTCCCGGTGCGGGTGCGGATCGACCGGGAGCTGCCCGGCGACGAGTGGCTCGCCCGCCACGCCACGACCCGCCACCCGCTGCTGGACCACCAGCACACCCCGCTGACCGACATCCAGCGCTGGGCCGAGACCGCGCCCGGCGTGCCGCTGTTCGACACCGTCGTGGTGGTCGAGAACTACCCGGACCGCACCGAGGCGGTGCTCTCCCACGGCGCCGTCACGGTCAGCGACGTCCGCTACGAGACCCGGACCAACTACCCGGTCACCCTGGTCGTGCGGGCCGCCGCCGAGATGCAGCTCCAGGCGGTGGTGGACGCCGGGCGGATCACCCCGGAGGAGACCGCCGCGCTGCTCGACCACGTCGTCGCGGTGCTGACCCGCATCGCCGCGCAGCCCGGCCGCCCGGTCCGCGAGCTGCTCGCCGTCCCTGAAGCGGCCCGCGCCCGCCAGCTCGACACCTGGAACGGCAGCGAGATCGACCGCGCCGAGCCGTCGGCCCTGCTGTCCGGGCTGATCGACGACGCGGTCCGCAGCCGCCCGGACCACCCGGCGGTGGTCGACCAGCAGACCCGGTACAGCTACCGCGAGCTCGACCGGCGGGCCAACGCCCTGGCCCGGCAGCTGGCCGCGCGCGGCGTGCGCGCCGGCGACCGGGTGGGCGTCTGCCTGGGCCGCAGCGCCGACCTGGTGACCGCGATGCTGGCCGTCGCCCGGGCCGGGGCCGCGTTCGTCCCGCTCGACCCGGCCCACCCGGTGGAGCGGATCGGCCTCGTCCTGGCGGACGCGGCCCCGGCCGTGGTGCTCACCGACGCGACCGGCGCGCCCGCGCTGGCCGGCTGGGACGGCGCCGCCGTCGACCTGGCCGCCGCCGACCTGGCCGCCGCCGACCTGACGCTCCAGGAGACCTCCGCAGACCTGCCGGGCGCCGCCCCGGACGGCCTCGCCTACCTGATGTTCACCTCCGGCTCCACCGGCCGCCCCAAGGGCGTCGCCGTCGGCCACCGGGCGCTGGCGAACCTGGTGGACAGCCTGGCCCGCCGCCACCCCGGCCTCGACGGCGACACCCGCTTCCTCGCCCTCACCACGCTCAGCTTCGACACCTCGCTGGCCGAGCTGCTGGTGCCGCTCGCCGTCGGCGCGACGGTGCACGTGGGCGGCCAGGCGCTCGGGCTGAGCGGCCGCGAACTCGACCGCTACAGCGTCGAGCACGGCATCACCGCGCTCCAGGCCACCCCGTCCCGCTACCGGGCGCTGCTCGACTCCGACTGGCAGGGCGCCGGCCGGCCCCGGCTCTACAGCTGCGGCGAGGCCTTCCCCGCGGACCTGGCGGCGCCACTGGCCGAGCGCGGCGAGTCGGTGTGGAACATGTACGGGCCGACCGAGACCACCGTCTACTCCAGCGTCGAGCGGATCACCGCCGACACCACCCGGGTCACCGTCGGCCGCCCGATCGCCAACACCGTGCTGCACGTGCTGGACACCGTGGACGGCGAACTGCTGCCGGTCGGCTGCGTCGGCGAGCTGTGCATCGGCGGCGACGGCGTCGCCCAGGGCTACTGGCAGCGGCCCGAGCTGACGGCCGAGCGGTTCGTCACCGACCCGTTCACGGGCGGCCGGATGTACCGCACCGGCGACCACGCCCGCCGCCTGCCCGACGGCCGGATCGAGCTGCTCGGCCGGATGGACCGCCAGCTCAAGCTGCGCGGCTACCGGATCGAGCCCGGCGAGATCGAGCAGGTCCTGCTGGCCCTGCCCGAGGTGGCGGCCGCCGCGGTCGCCGTCCGGGAGGGCCGCCTGGTCGCCTGGGTGGTGCCCGCCGACCGGGGCGCCCCGCTCGACGCCCCCGGCGTCCAGGCCGGGCTGCGGCGCTCGCTGCCCTCGTACATGGTCCCCGAGGCGGTCACCGTCCTCGCCGAACTGCCGCTCACCCCGGCCGGCAAGACCGACCTGCTCGCCCTACCCACCCCGGCCGGGTTCGCCGACGAGGCCGCGCCGAGCGGCGGGCCGAGCGGCACGGCGGACCACGAGGCGCTGGTGGCCCGGCTGTTCCGCGAGGTCCTGGCCCTGCCCGAGGTCGGTTTGGACGACGACTTCTTCGAGCTGGGCGGCGACTCGCTGCGCGCCCTGCGACTGGTCTCCCGGCTGGAGGCGGAACTCGGCTGCTCGCTCGACATCGAGCTGCTCTTCGACTCCTCCACGGTCCGCGACCTCACCGCGGCCATCGGCCCGGCCCTGGCCGCCGACGCCGACGCTTCGGGCTCCGACGCCTTGGCCGACGCCGACCAGTGAACCAACCGGCGTCCCGGCCGGCCCCGGCCGCCGGGACGCCCCTGCACCGACCACACCGATTGGACACAACCTCCATGGCTAGCTCTACGGCCACGATTCTCGACGACGGCGAACGACGGCTCGACACCCTGCTGCTCTCCCGCTGGGAGGCCGACCCGGCGCAGCCCGCCGTGGTCGACGGCGACCGGGTCCTGCTCGCGGGCGAGCTCAGGGACCGCACCGTGCGGGTCGCCTCGCTGCTGCGCGAGCGGGGGGTGCGCCCGGGCGAGCGGGTCGCGGTCTACCTGGAGCGCTCGGCCGACTTCGTGGTCGCCGTGGCCGGGGTGATCCTGGCCGGCGCCGCCCAGGTCGCCTTCGACGTCAACGACCCGGTCGCCCGCACCCTCGACATGCTGGCCGACTGCACGCCCCGGCTGCTGATCACCACCCCCGAACTGCGCTCCCGCTTCCCCGAGTTGACGGGCACCGAGATCGTCACCGTCGACGAGTGCGCGGCGGCCCGCCCGGCCGTCCCGTTCGAGCCGGCGGCCGACCTCGCCGAGCAGCCCGCGGTCGTCATCTACACCTCCGGCTCCACCGGCCGGCCGAAGGCCTCGCTGATCCCGCACCGCGCGGTGACCACCCGCCTGCGGGCGCTCCAGCGCGGCCACGGACTCGGCCCGGACGACCGGATGCTGCACCACACCGCGTGCAGCTTCGACATGTTCCTGATCGAGGTGTACTGGCCGCTGATCACCGGCACCACCATCGTCATCGCCGCCCCCGGCCGCCAGCGCGACGCCGACTACCTCGCCGAGACCATCCGCGCGGCCGACATCACCATCTTCTACTGCGTGGTCTCGCTGCTGGAGCTGTTCCTGCTGGCCCGCGGGCCCGAGGAGCGCTTCGACGGCCTGCGGCGCGTCCTCACCGGCGGCGAGCCGCTCGCGCCCGAGCTGGTCCGCCGCTTCCACGCCCAGTCCACCGCGCCGCTCACCAACCTCTACGGGCCGAGCGAGTGCACCATCTACTGCACCGCCTGGGTGCCCCCGCGCGACCCCGGCCTGGACACCGTCTACATCGGCCCGGCCATCGAGGACACCACCCTGTGGATCCTCGACGAGGACGGCAAGCCCGTGCCGGACGGCGAGCCCGGCGAGCTCTACATCGGCGGCGAGGGCCTCGCCCTCGGCTACCTCAACCGGCCCGAGCTCACCGCGGAGCGCTTCGTCCCGGACCACCTCGGCGACGGCCCCGGCCCGCTCTACCGCTCGGGCGACCTGGTCCGTACCCACCCGGTGGGCGGCCTGGAGTTCCTGGGCCGGGTCGACCTCCAGGTGAAGATCCGCGGCTACCGGATCGAACTGGGCGAGATCGAGTCCGCCGCCCTGCGGGTGCCCGAGGTCCGGCAGGCGGCCGTGGTGGCCCACGGCCGCGGCAGCGACGCCCGGCTGGTCGGCTTCCTGGTGCTCGCACCCGGCGCCGAGCCCGCGAGCGTCACCGCCGCCGTGCGCGAGACGCTGCGCGGCGCCCTGCCCTCGTACATGGTCCCGGCGTCGCTGGCCACCGTCGACTCGATGCCGCTGACCGCCAACGGCAAGCTGGACCGCGCCCTGCTGACCGAGCGGGCCGGGGCCGTCCTGCCCACCGTCACCGACGAACCGCAAGCACCGCCCGGCGACGGCGTGGCCGCCACCGTCTCCACGGTCTGGTGCGAGGTCCTCGGACTGCCCGCCATCGGCCCGGACGACGACTTCTTCGAGATCGGCGGGGACTCCTTCAAGGTGGTCCGCGCCACCCGCAGGCTGGAGACGCTGCTCGGCGTCGAGGTCCCGATGCACCTGATGTACGACGAGCCCACGGTGACGGCCTTCACCGCCGCCCTGGCCGAGCAGGGAACGGAGGGATCGCGGTGACTCCCCAGGTCGTCCGTTCCTTCGGCGAGCTCGACGCGATCGCCCGCGATCCGTCGGCCCCCGTCGTCACCCTGTTCAGCGGCGGGCTGGACAGCAGCTACCTGCTGCACCGCCTGGCCCGGGCCGGCGCCCGCAACGTCCACGCCGTCAGCGTCGACCTCGGCGAGGACGAGAGCAGCGAGCACAAGCAGCGCATCGCCGACCGGCTCGGCATCCGGCTGCACCTGGTCGACGGCCGGCAGGAGTTCGCCGAGGACTACGTCCGCCCGGCCATCGCCGCGCACGCCGTCTACCTCGACACCCACCCGGTCAGCTCCTCGCTCAGCCGCCCGCTGATCGCCAAGGTCGCCGTCGACACCGCCCGCGAACTCGGCGCCACCACCGTGCTGCACACCGCCAACCGCTCCCAGAACACCCTGCGCCGGCTCAACGGCGCCCTCGAACTGCTCGGCTTCGCCGGGCGCTACGGCAGCCCGTACGACCTGGACCCGGTGGACCGGGACCAGAAGATGCACGAGCTCAAGGAAGCCGGCCTGGAGCAGCTGAGCGAGCGGCTGGTCAGCGGCGACTCCAACCTGTGGTGCCGGGAGTTCGAGTCCGGGATCCTCGACGACCCCGAGGACCACGCCGTGCCCGAGCGGCTCTACCAGTGGAGCGCGCTGCGCCCCGCCGAGGCCCCGGAGGCCGTCGAGGTCGCCTTCGAGGCCGGCCGTCCGGTCGCGGTGGACGGCCGCCGGCTGCCGCTGACCGAGCTGATCGACACCCTCAACCACCTGGTCGGCGCGCACGGCCTCGGCCGGTACAGCGGGCTCGAACACCTGGGCCACGGCCCGAAGGTGCTGGAGATCCGCGAGATGCCCGCCGCCTGGCTGCTGCTGCGCTCGCGCCGCCACCTGGAGACGGCCACCCTCTCCGCCGAGCTGCTGCGGGAGAAGCTGAACCAGGAGCAGCTGTGGGTCCGCGAGGCGCTGGAGGGCCGCTGGTTCGGCGAACTGCGCCGGGCCAGCCAGGCGTTCATCGAGGTCTGCTCGGCGCCCGTCACCGGCTCGGTGCGGTGGCGGCTCTCGGCGGGCTCGGCCGAGACCCGGGCCATCGTCGCCGACCGGCCGCTCTACCTGCGCGACCGGGAGGCCTGGGAGCACCGCTCCGTCGCCGCCGAGCGCGCGGCGTTCAGCCCGAACCAGCCGCAGGAGCGCTGACATGGGCGGCTCGAACCCGGCGCCCCCTTCGTCCCCGGCGTCCCTTTCTCCCCCGGTGCTGCTGGTCGTCTACGGCCGGGGATCGGCCACCGCGCGCGGGGTCCTGACCGCCGGGCGGCGGCTGTGCACGGCGGTCTTCCTCGGCGACCTCGGCGACCCGAAGGTGGCCGCCGACCTGGCCCAGCTGCCGAAGTCGGCCACCGTGGTGGACACGGCCGGCCTGACCGAGGAGCAACTGTGCGACCGGGCCGCCGAGTTCGGCGCCGCCGGAGTGATCACCTTCAGTGACCACCTGCTCCGGACGGCGGCCGCCGTGGCCGCGCGGTGCGGCCTGCCGTTCCACGACCGGGCCACCGTCGAGGTCCTGGTCGACAAGTTCCGCCAGCGCGAGGCCCTGGCGGCGGCGGGCGTACAGGCCACCGCCTGCCGGACGGTCCACTCCGCCGCCGACCTCGGCCCGGCCCTCGCCGCGACCGGGCTGCCCGCCGTCCTCAAGCCCCGCTCGGGGGCCGGCAGCGTGGACACCTGCCTGGTCCGCAGCGCCGCCGAACTAGCCGACCGGTACGCCGAGTTCACCGAGGGCGCGGCGAGCCCGGCGGTGTTCGTGCTGGAGGAGTACCTGGTCAGCGACCCCACCGTGGTGGGGGAGTTCTGGGGCGACTACGTCTCGGTCGAGTCCGCGATCCGCGACGGCGAGATCCGCACCGTCGCGGTCACCGGCAAGCTGCCACTGGCTCCCCCGTTCCGGGAGACCGGCTACTTCACCCCGGCCCTGCTCCCCGCCGGCCTGGCCGACGAGGTCGTGGCCCTGGAGCAGCGCGCGCTGCGGGCGCTCGGCATCCGCGAGGGCGTCACCCACACCGAGATCAAGTTCACCCCCGACGGGCCGCGGCTGATCGAGGTCAACGGCCGCCTGGGCGGGCACGTCTCGGACGTCCTCAAGCGCTCCGCCGGGACGGACCTGCTCGTCCTCGCCCTCCGGCTGGCACTCGGCGCGTTCGACCCGCCCGAGCCGGTGCTCGCCCTGGGCGCAGGCTGCCCGAAGGTGGCGTTCCAGTACTTCCTCTCCCCGCCCGCCGACGGCCTCGCCCCCGGCCCCGCCGAGGTGCTCGACGGCCTCCAGCACCTCCCCGGGGTGGACCTGGTGGACGCCCGGATCGACCCGTCCTGGCGGGCCGACTGGCGGGCCGGCACCGAGTGGCTGATCGGCACCGTCTACGGCTCGGCCCCCGGGCACCCCGAGCTCCGGGCCACCGTCGAGGGCATCCACCGCACGATGGCCGACTTCTGGTCCTGACGGCGCCCTGAGCCCCGGCCCCGGTATCACCCCCCTCGCCCCACCGCACCCGCCCAACCTCGCACCCCTGGAGTCAACTTGCCGCGGCGCATACGCACAGCCACCCACGCGGCGGTGGCAGCCGTAGTCTCCGCCCTGGTCCTCGCGCTGCTCGCGCTGGGCATCGGGCCCATCCCGGCCCTCGGAACCGCCCTCGTCCCCGGGGCCGGGGCGTGGGACTCCGCCGCCGGCGCCGAACTCCCGCACACCGAGACCCTCACCCTGGCGGGCCTGAACGCGCCGGTGACGGTCGCCTTCGACGACAACGGCGTCCCCGCCGTCAAGGCCGCCTCCGACACCGACCTGTTCCAGGCCCAGGGCTACCTGCACGCCCGCTTCCGGCTCGCCCAGCTCGACCTTGAGCGGCGCGCCGGGCGCGGACGCCTGGCGGAACTCAACGGGCCCGGGAGCGTCGAGTCCGACCGCTTCGAACTCCAGATGGGACTCCTGCGCACCGCCGAGGCCACGTGGGCCGCCACCGCGCCCGACAGCCCGGCGGGCCGCGCCCTCACCAGCTACACCCGGGGGATCAACGCCTGGATCTCCGAGCTGCGCCACAACGGGCAGTGGCCGGCGATCTTCTCCCTCACCGGGGTCTACCCGGCCGACTGGACGCCGGTCGACAGCCTGGTCATCCAGGAACTCCTCACCCAGAGCATGGACTTCACCAGCACCCCGCTGGACTACGCGATCTTCCGGGAGTCCCTCGGCGAGGAGCGCACCATGGACTGGTTCCCGGTCCACGCGCCCAACGACCAGCGGCCGTACGACGTCGGGCCGTACCGCGACCTCGGCATCGCGCCGCTGCCCGCGAACGTCAACACCGCCGGGCCCGACGGCCAAGCCGCCGCCAACCGGTCGGAGCCGCGCCCCGCGCCCGTCGCCCCCAGCGGGAAGCCCGACCCCGCCGGGGAGGCGACCGCGGCCCACGCCCTGCTGGACACCATCCGCGCGCTCCCGGCCACCCAGGTCCACACCTTCCCGGACAGCAACGCCTGGGCGGCGAACGGCCCGGCCGTGGCGGGCGGCAACGCGATGCTCGCCGGCGACCCGCACCTGCCGATGACCCTGCCCTCGTACTGGTACCAGATCGCGCTGTCCTCGCCGGAGACCGACGTCACCGGCGCCAGCATGGCCGGCATGCCCGGCGTGCTGATCGGCCGCAACGCCAACATCTCCTGGTCCCTGACGGACGGGCAGAACCAGTCGACGGTCTTCTACAGCGAGCAGACCAGCCCCGACCACCCCGGCCAGTACTTCTGGAACAACGCGTGGCACCCGATGCAGCGGGTGGAGTACACCATCCCGGTCCGGGGCGGCGACACCGAACACCTCGCCGTGGACCTCACCGTGCACGGGCCGGTCCTGACCAGGGCCGGGCAGACCACCTCGGTCAGCTGGATGGGCAACATCCCCTCCCCCGACCTGGCCGTCCTGCTCTCCGTCAACAAGGCCCGCGACTACCAGGAGTTCCGCACCGCGCTCGCCGACTGGCACGCCCCCACGCTCAACTTCGCCTACGCCGACGGCGGCGGCAACATCGGCGTGGTCGCCGCCGGGTACTTCCCCCTCACCAAGGGCGGCAACCCCTGGTTCCCGATGCCCGGCACCGGCGAGTACGACGTGGTCGGCGCCATCCCCTTCGACGCCACCCCGCAGGTCCACAACCCGCCGAACCACGTGGTCGCGACGGCCAACCAGCGCCCCGTCTCCGCCGACTACCCGTACTACATCGGCACCACGCTCAACGCCTTCGACAACGGCTACCGGGCCAACCGGATCTACCAGTACCTGGAGAGCCACCAGGCGATGACCAGCGCGGACTTCACCACCCTGCAGAACGACGTCACGGACTACCTCGCCACCGTCATCCTGCCGCACCTGAAGACCGCCCTGGCCGACCAGAAGCTCGACCCCCGCCAACAGGCCGCCCTCGACGTCCTGAACCGCTGGGACCACACCATGAAACCCGGCGTCGCCGGCGGGCCGATCTGGTGGACCTTCTGGAACGACTACCTGGAGACCACCTTCCAGCCCTGGTGGGACCACGCCAAGGTGCCGGTCGAACGCGACCGCCTGTACCTCAAGGTCTCCAGCGCACTGCCCAGCCTCGACGAGAACCTCGAAGCCTGGACCCTGCACGACCCGACCAACCCGGCCTTCACCTCCCCCGGCGGCCCGACCCGCACCGCGACGGACGCCATGCGGACCGCGTTCACCCAGGCCGTCTCCGAACTGTCCCAGGACCTCGGCAACGACCCCGCCACCTGGACCTGGGACCGCGTCCACACCCGGCAGATCCCCTCCCTCACCGGCGCCGAAGCCCTCGGCTACGGCCCCAAGCCCGCCGAGGGCGACCGCTGGACGGTCAACGCAGCCGACGGCGGCATGAACTCCACCTTCGGCCCGAGCTGGCGCATGGTCGTCGACTGGAAGGGCCCGGACACCGCCACCGCGCAGGCCGTCTACCCCGGCGGCCAGAGCGAGAACCCGGCCTCACCCTGGTACCGGAACTTCATCCCCTACTGGTGGGAGGGCCGGAACCCTCCGCTCCTGATGGCCGCCGACCAACCCGCCTCCACCAAGGTGTGGACCCTGCGACCGGGAGCCTGACCACCATGACGACCCCCCAACACCACTCCCCCACCTTCCGTCCCCTCCTCCCCCTCCTCCTCACCCTCACTGCCACCACCGTCATAGCCCTCGGCTCCCTCTGGTCCCTCTGGTACCTCCCCTTCCTCTGCGGCCTCGCCCTCGGCACCACCACCGCCCTGCGCGGCCAACGAGCCCGCACCGCCGTCCTCACCGCCACCACAGCCGCCCTCGCCGGCTGGGCCACCCCCCTCCTCTGGCGCACCGCCACCGGCGAAGCCGTAGCCGGCACCGCCCGCACCCTCGCCGCCCTCGCCGGCCTCCCACCCCTCGCCTCCCTGATGATCACCGCCACCCTCCTGATCAGCCTCCTCCAAGCCCTCCTAGGCGTCTGGCTAGCCCGCACCACCACCGCCACCCTCCGCCCCACCCCCTGACCCCACCCCCCCACCAAGGCAAACGACGGCCCGGCCCGCACAGCGGCCCGGGCCATCGCCGTTCCGTGCTCTCGGTTCTGGTCTCATCCTCGCCCAGGGGCCGAGGACAGGCCCTGGAGCCAAGCACCCGCTCCGACGAGCAGGAGGCGCTCCAGCAACCGTAGGTCTCCGGGGATCAGGCCTGGCGGGGCGCTATCGGTCGGGCGCGTTCGAGGAGTTCGCGGACGTGAGGGTTACACCGGTGCGGCAGGGTCGCGGACAGCATCGTGCGGAAGCGGTCATCGGCCCTACCCGACTGGACGTGGGGGAAGTCGTCCAGGGCGAGGTTCCAGTTCTGGACGGCTTCCTCCAGTCGGCCGGCTTCGAGCTGCCATTCGGCGAGCATCGCGCGGTGACGGACGCGGGCCCGGCGGTACACCGCGGGTCGGACCTTCTCGGAGTGCTGGAGTGCGCGGGTGGCGCCTTTGCGGTCGCCGAGCTCGTAGTTGACCTGGGCGACGTGATACGAGAGGGAAGCCGGGTCGTAGGAGCCGTGGGCTTTGGCCTTGGATTCGGCCTGTTCCATGGCGACTTCGGCCGAACGGAGCATGGCGACCGCACCAGCACGGTCACCGGTCTGGGCGAGGGCGTGGGCCTGCTGTCCGGCGAGGAAGGCGCGCATCCGTGGTCCGGCCTCGGGTGATGCGGCAGCGGCGGCGTTCGCGTACCGCAACGCGGTTGCTCCGTGGCCGAGTTCGACCGCTTGGACGCTCATTCCGCGCAGGGTGGTGCAGTAGGTGAGGTGGTCGCCGGCGGCGAGGGCGAGCTCCAGCGCTTTGGTGTAGTAGGCCTGGCCGAGCAGGTCGAGGCGTTCGTCCACGGCCATGTAGCCGGTCAGGTAGAGGTGGTCGGCGGCGGCGGACAGCATCGCCTTGCGGACCTCGTCGTCGGCGGTGGCCTTGAGATATGGGGCGATGTTGTTGACCATGAACGCGGCGGCCATCGGGCGGGCGGTCCGGCCGCCGAACTGGTCGTCCAGCTCACTGATCCGTTCGGTCATGGCGATCACGGCCTCGACCTCGGCCATGCCGATCCGGGTGTGTGGATCGGCCTTCAGCCGCTCGAATCGCCCGATGACGTCCGGCCAGCCTGGAATGGTGAGGGCGACCGAGTACAGGCCCGCCCCGAGTACGCCCCTGCGCGATGGGTCCATGTCCATGCTCCCGAGGTCGATCAGTCCCGCCACCGTATCCCCGGACTGGGCCTGAACGTCAGGTCGATCGGCGAAGCCCGCCTCGAATGCGGTGACCGGCCGCCCCAGGCGGCGGGCCAGGGCCTCCAGGACCACTTTCTGGTACTTGGCCATGGGACGGGTGCCCGAGAGCCAGTGCGAGACGGCCGACTCGTCGTACCTCAGCTTGTAACCGGCCTCGGTTCCGGCCCGGTTGACCGCTCGGGCGAACTCGCCGTTGCTCGCCCACCGGCATTCCTCTACCAGCGGGGCGAGCTTGCCGTTGGGTGTCCGTTCGCGTGCTGCCATCGCCGCCCCCGGGCCGGGTTTCAAGGGTTTCAAGCATCCGGAGTGTCTCTACCGTGTTCACGCCGAGCGCACACCTGTTGACTCATTGTCAGGCCGAGCGAGAGCCCCACGAACCAGGGCTGCTTCGGCTTCACGATCGGCGGCACCGCCCACCTGCTCGTCCATTCCCAGGTGGCCGGTACCGCTCTCCAGGCCAGTGCCGAAGGGTGCCCCACCGTGGTCGTGCATTCCCATGTCTTCTTCCTGACCAGAGATCCGGTCTCCGTGCCCGTCGCCCGTCGTCGGGTGAGGAGCCGCGTCGCCAGCTGGGGCGTCCTGCTCGACGAGGACACCCGGCTCGCGTTGGACACGGTCACCTCCGAGCTCGTGACCAACGCCGTCCGGCACTCCGACCGGCCGATGCTCACCGTCGCCGTCTACGTGAGCGTCCCGCTGCGGCGGGCCCTGGTCGAGGTCTACGACGGCTCGATCGCACTTCCCCGGCGACGCCAGGCCGGCACGGACGCGGAGAGCGGCCGGGGGCTGGAACTGGTCGAGTGCCTGGCCCTGGCGATGACCAGGCGCCAGATCATCGCCGGGCCGCGACGAGCGGTCCAGGCAGCCTTGAACGCGCTCGAACGCCGTGGCCGGACGCCGATACGAGCCCCGCACTGCCCCGGCAGCACCCGCCCCGCCGTTCCGGCCCGCTAGGCAGGAACCCCGTCAGGAAGGGATCAGAACCAGTGACCAGCATGACCAGGACCAACGGCGTCCTCGGCCGCCGCGGACTACGAACCGGCGTCGAATGGTCCACCCCCGGTGCCGCCCGCGCTCGCCGCCCAGCTCGTCGCCGAACACCGTTCCCAGCAGCGGGAGATCGTCCGCAACCCGCACCTGAATACCGAGTGAGCCCGCGCCGCCGTGCGAACCCCGCAGCTGCTGGCCGCCATCCAGGAAGCCATCGGCCAGGACATCGCGGTGGAGAACACGTTCCTCGTGGTGAAGTGGCCCGGCCGCGCATTCGAGATCCCCTGGCACCAGGACGGCATCGATGCCCGCCTCGAACTGGACCCCGACCGCTCGGTCTCCGCCTGGCTGGCAATCAGCGACGCCACCGTGAGCAACGGCTGCCTGCACGCGGTACCCGGCTCCCACCACTTCGGCTACCTGCCGTTCTCCTCCGAGGCCGAGCACGGCGCCGAACGCGGCCGTGCCGACCAGGCGACCGGCTTCACCGCCGACACCTCGACCGCACTGCCCCTGCCGGCCGGGTCCGCCCTGCTCATGGACAGCCGCCTGCTGCACCGCTCCGGCACCAACACCAGCAACGGCGCCCGCGTCGGCCTGAACGTCCGCTCGCTAATACAGCCGCCGCCCGCCAACACGACCTCGCCGCGAATCGGCCCTGGTCGTTCCCTGCCTTCGAGGCAGCCCTACGGGCCAGCCTCGCCCACGACCCCGAGCAGCGGCCTTCAGCGTGCTCGCTCGCCAAGTTGCTCCG
The DNA here is from genome assembly GCF_042677305.1 of Kitasatospora sp. NPDC127121. Classification (NCBI taxonomy): domain Bacteria; kingdom Bacillati; phylum Actinomycetota; class Actinomycetes; order Kitasatosporales; family Streptomycetaceae; genus Kitasatospora; species Kitasatospora sp. NPDC127121. The sequence goes on from NZ_JBHXTQ010000023.1 coordinate 56,913, forward strand.
CACCGCTCTCGCCGAGCCCGCCTCGACCTGCGAGTAACCCAACATCCACAACACTGGACATGAACGTCCAGAGCGGCGCCAGCCACCATCATCGCTCCAACAATCGCGCGAGCCAGCTACGCCGATACTTGAGCTCACGCTCACGCCTCTCCTCCTCTATCCGAGCAAGCTGGTAGAGCTCGGTCTCACGGCGATCGCCTGAATTCCACCCTTCGGGGCAGTCTCTCAGGACATGCTCACGAAGCCTCTCCCCCAAGTCGGCGGCGCCATTCTCGCCGCAGGCACGGTGGAATCGCAGGAGTGACTCCTTCGGAGCATGCAGAACGAACGCGGGAACCACATCGCGGACCCATTGCATGGCAGGGGATGGGTTCAACAGATGCACCAGGCTCACGGGCGCTTGGGCCCTGGTGACACGGAACTCGGTGAGCGGCTGTTCCTCGCCCTTGGATGGTTCCAGGGTCCTGGTGAAGTAGAAAACGGCGACTGGGTCGTGCGATCGAGCCGTCGCGGCCAGGATCCGCTGCCCGTCGAGCTTGCGCCCCTTGCCGAGGAACATCTCATAGAGCCCAAAGAGCAAGGTGATGTCACTACTCGTCGCGAGCCGCTCCATCAACTGATCCGCTTGCTCGTCCTGGTCATAGTCACGCCAGTCGACGAGCACCTGATAGAGCTCGTCCACGCCGACTGCCTCTGCCTGATCCCACAGGAGGAGTTCGGCGTCGGTAGCGTTTGACAGATCCGCCATGGCGCGGACATCGCGCTCCTGCAACCGCAGGAGCGCCTCGGCTTTCCGAATCTCTTCCTCGACCTCCACAACACGGCGCTCAGCAGCATCGCGCTGCTCAGTGAGCGCCCGTACTTCGTCCCGGGCGTGGACGCTGAGATCCGCGAGGGAATCCTCCACTGCCTGACGTTTGCGACGTTCTGCCACAAGCTCCTCGCGGAGTACATCGAGCTGCTGGTTGGTACGGAGGCGCTGATGCTCGATCTCCTCCCTCGCGTCAGCGAGTTCGAACTCGCGCGCCTGCAGCGGGTTCCGGGTCCGGACCGCGTCGTACATCAGTTTCCGGGTCCGGGCGACTTCCTCAGGCGAGACCTCACCGCCCTCTTGTTCGGCGACCACCTGGTGGAGCCGTGCCGCAAGCTCTCGACGCGGGACCTCACGGCCGTTCAAGAACTTCGAGAGCCGGGTCTTGTCCACACGCAGCCTGTGGGCCAGCTCCTCGGAGCTGAGGCCGGTCCGGTCACGCAGATCCCTCAATCGCTGGGCGCAGCGCCGCTCCGGCTCGGACAGCCGCTCGTCGAGTTCTGCGAGACCACGCCGTGTCGGAAGCTGGTGCGTCATCCTCCGGTGCCCCCTTCTAGGTTGCGAGCCAAGCAATGTGCGGCCGTGTGACGCAAGGCGCGGTTGCGACCTGACGCACTCATGCCCCTACCGAATGTGATTGGACCCTACCGAACCAGTCGCACCTCGGAGGTTCTTATGGCTCTCCCTCGCCCGTCCCGCCCGTTCCTCGATATCCGCATCGGCGGCACGCGGCTAACCATGCAGCGCTGTCCTCGTCGGCTGCTCATCCTGATGGGATCTGTCGCGGGCACCCTGAGCAGTGTGCTGGCGCTGCACCGGTAAGGGTGCAGTCAACGCGGCCTGAGTAATGACTCTGGTCTCAGTTCTGGTCTCATTCGCCCCCATCCGACCGGGTTCGGTCGGCGCCCGACGGTTCGATCCGCCGCAGGTCAGAACGGGTACAGAACCCGGCGGCCGGAGTTCGGGAGAATTGGAAAGCGTGCCGGGAGCACCCCCTCACGAGTTCGAATCTCACATCCTCCGCTTCGACCGATGGCCCGGCCCGCACAGCGGCCCGGGCCATCGCCGTTCCGTGCTCTCGGCTTGGCTCTGAAGGACAACTCCGAGCGAACGCGCCCCGGAGCCGCTACCGTTGGAGGCGCAGTCGCAGCGCGCCGTTGCGTCCGTTGTCGGCTGCGCCACCTCAGAGCGACGGATACCGGAACCGGAGTCATGGTCTACACCGTGGGGGCGCGAGCTATCTGCGCCGAGCTGGAGAACTGAGAACCACTCAGTCCTCGTTCTCGGCCCGGCTCGGCGTGTGATCACCCCCCCACCTCTCCGCGACTCTTCCGTGAGGGCCCTACCGCCATGCGCTCGACGCAGATCCGTTCCACCTTCCTGGACTTCTTCACCTCGCGCGGCCATCGCCACGTCCCGTCCAGTCCGCTCATCCCCTCCGACCCGACGCTGCTGCTGGCCAACGCCGGCATGAACCAGTTCAAGCCCTACTTCCTGGGCGAGGTCACCCCGGAGTACCCCCGCGCCACCACCATCCAGAAGTGCGCCCGCACCTCCGACATCGACAACGTCGGCCGCACCAACCGGCACGCCACGTTCTTCGAGATGATGGGCAACTTCTCCTTCGGCGACTACTTCAAGGCCGACGCCATCGCCTACGCCTGGGAACTCCTCACCCAGGGCTACAACTTGGAGAAGGACCGGCTCTGGATCACCGTCCACCAGGACGACGACGAGGCCGAACAGCTCTGGCGCAGGATCGGCGTGCCCGCCGAGCGCATCCAGCGCCTCGGCGCGGACAACTTCTGGGACATGGGCGTCCCCGGCCCCTGCGGCCCCTCCTCCGAGCTCAACTACGACCGGGGACCGGCCTTCGGACGCGAGGGCGGACCGGCCGTCGACGGCGAACGGTACGTCGAGATCTGGAACCTCGTCTTCATGCAGTCCATGCGCGGCGCGGACGACGACAACGGCACCTTCCCGATCCTCGGCGACCTCGCCCGGCAGAGCATCGACACCGGCCTCGGCCTCGACCGCCTCGCCGCGATCCTCCAGGGCGTCGAGAACGTCTGCAGCACCGACCTGCTGCTGCCCACCCTCACCACCGTCCAGGAACTCGCCGGCCGCGACTACCCGGGCAGCAGCTCCAGCCGCGGCTCCGGGAACGGCGAGGAGAAGGTCTCGTTCCAGGTCGTCACCGAGCACGCCCGCTCCATCGCCTACCTCATCGCGGACGGCGTCCTACCCGCCAAGGACGGCCGCGGCTACGTCCTGCGCCGCCTCATGCGCCGCGCGATCCGCCACGCCCGCCTGCTCGGCATCGACCACCCCGTCCTCGCCCCTGCCACCACCAGCGTCATCGCCAACCTCGGCGACGTCTGGCCCGAACTCACCTACCAGGCAAGCCTCATCGAGCAGGTCGTCACCGCCGAGGAGGAGTCCTTCACCCGCACCCTCACCCAGGGCACCCGGCTGCTGAACGCCGCCGTCACCCGCAGCCGCGAGGCCCGCTCCACCACCCTCGCCGGGGATACCGCCTTCGAACTGCACGACACCTACGGCTTCCCCGTCGAGCTCACCATCGAGGCCGCCCGCGACGCCGGCCTCACCGTCGACGAGGACCGCTTCACCACCCTGCTCGCCGAGCAGCAGAAGCGCGCCAAGACCGGCGGCAAGGCCAAGACCGCCGAGGCCCTGCGCCGCCAGGACGCCTACCGCGAACTGTCCTCCCGCCACGGCCGCACCGACTTCACCGGCTACGACCGCCTCGGCACCGAAGCCACCATCCTCGGCCTCATCGCCGACGGCACCGTCGTGCCCGGCGCCGACCAGGGCAGCACGCTCGAACTGGTCCTGGACCGCAGCCCGTTCTACGCCGAGTCCGGCGGCCAGGTCGGCGACACCGGCACCATCCGCACCACCGGCGGCGCGCTCCTCGACGTCCTGGACACCAGGCTCGGTCTGGAGGGCTTCCACGTCCACACCGTCCGCATCCGCGAAGGCGAGATCCGCACCGGCGAGCAGGCCGAAGCCCTCGTCGACGGCCCGCGCCGCGACGCCGTCGCCCGCTCCCACTCCGCCACCCACGTCCTGCACGCCATGCTCCGCCGCACCCTCGGCGACCACGCCCGCCAGCACGGCTCCCTCGTCGACGCCGGCCGCCTGCGCTTCGACTTCGCCCACTTCTCCGCCGTCGACCCCACCCAACTCGCCACCATCCAGGCCCTCGTCAACGACCACCTCCTCGACGACCCCGAAGTCCGCATCTGGCACGCCTCCCGCTCCGAAGCCGAGGCCGCCGGCGCCACCGCCCTGTTCGGCGAGAAGTACGGCGACCACGTCCGCATCGTCGACATCGGCGACTTCTCCCGCGAACTCTGCGGCGGCACCCACGTCCCCCACGGATCGAACGCCGGCCCCGTCCGTATCCTCGGCGAAGCCTCCGTCGGCTCCAACCTGCGCCGCATCGAAGCCCTCACCGGCCGCGACGCCCTCACCTACCACGACACCGAACGCCGCCTCCTCGAAGAACTCTCCACCCTCCTCGGCACCCGCCCACACGACGCCCCCGACGCCCTCCGCAAGCGCCTCGACGCCCTCACCACCGCCCAACAGGAACTCGCCCGCCTCCGCGAAACCGAGCTCCGCACCCGCGCCCAGCAACTCGCCGCCTCCGCCCGCACCGTCCCCGGCGGCCGGATCGTCACCGAGAAGGTCACCGACCTCGGCCCCGACGAACTCCGCACCCTCGCCACCAACACCGCCGACCTCCTCGGCAGCGAGCACGCCATCGTCATCCTCGGCACCGAACACAACAGCAAGGCCCTCCTCGCCGCCGCCATCACCCGCAGCCTCCACGACACCGGCACTCAGGCCGGCCGACTCCTCACCGCCGCCGCCCGCGCCATCGGCGGTGGAGCCGGCGGCAAGGGCCCCATCGCCAACGCCGGCGGACGTAACACCGAAGCCCTCGACGAAGCCCTCGCCCTCGCGGCCCAGGACGCGACCCGAGTCCTCGGCCAGTAGGGCCAGTCCACCCGACACGGGCTGTCGGCCCCCTTCACCAGGGGGGTCGACAGCCCGCACCGCCTCCGTTCAGTCCGCCAGCTCCTTCAGCAGGACCACACCCTCGTCCTTGCTCACACCCCACCTCCGAGTCCCGACTCACACATACACCCCTGCTGCCATGGCCATAAAACACCAAGGTCATATCCTGGCCGATCATGCGGAGCATTGACTGGGACGACGTCCGGGGGCGGGTACTCGCGGTGCGCGAGGAGCAGGCGTGGAGCGGGGCGGGGGCTGAGCTGGCTGCGCCGCTGGCCGAAATCCAGGTGGTGGAGGCGGAGCGGCAGTTCGGGATCACGTTTCCGGCGGACTACCGGGAGTTCCTGCTGCGGGTGAGTGCGGGTGGGCGGTGGCCCAGGGAGTTGCGGCAGGGACCCCACGGGTGGCACTGGGCAGGGGACGCGGACACCCAACTGGAGCGGCTGCACGTGCCGTTCCCCGATCACGACACCGCACTGGCGGCGAGTGACGAGGTGTGGGAGAAGTTCGTGCGGGAAGAGGATTATGCCGACCCTGCCGACTTCGCGGCCGCCCGGGACGCTCGGAACGAGGCCGTGGAGGCGGCGGAGCGGGACCGGGTCACGGACGGTGTGTTTCTGGCGGGCCATGGCCACAACTTCAGCACCCTGCTCATCGTCAGCGGTTCGGACCGCGGCAGCATGTGGTTCGACGGGCGGCCGACCTGCGATCGCCTCAACCCGCTGCTGACGGATGCGGGACGACCGGCCGGCTTCGGTGAGTGGTACATCGACTGGCTGGAACACGAGGAGGGTCTGACGACCCCGGAGCTGGAGGAAGCCGCTCGCAACCAGTGGCACCGCGGTGTCGGCACGCCCATCTGGCTCCGCTGGTTCGACGACTGGGAGGACAGCCGCCGCGGTCGGTAGCCCACCTACCACGAAGGCGCCCGTCATCGCCGAGGCCATGGCAGTGGTTATCGGCAAGAAACGGCCACCAGGCGGCAGTGATGTGGGCAGACTGGGGTGATGAACTTCGAGGCGGGGCTTGGCGAGGGTGGCTGGGACGATGACGGGGCCCTCCAGGCTGCGCTGGGGCGTACCGCCGAGGAACTCGGGCTCGCCCTGCCCGAGTTGGACGGGCGGTGGGGTCGACTCGCGGAGTACGTCGACGCGGGGAGCGGCCGGCGCGTGGTGGTGTGTCCGCCCGACGAGGGGCAGCGGACCTTCCGGGTGAGACTCCAGGGCTACCGCGCGCCCCTGGCCTGTGGGTGGACCTCGGACCTGGCGAAGGTAGTCACGGCGACGGCGGCGTGGACGGGCGGCGCGGGGCTTGAGGAGACCCGGGCGCGCGCCCCGTTCATCCGCTTCAGGCCCTGGGCCCTCGCCCACGAGCGGGAGCCTTTCGGTGCCGTCGAGTTGACGTGGCTCGTCAAGCTCGACCGCGTCCACAACCCGCCATACGACCGGCACCCGCGCGTCCACGCACTGCTGGCGGCGGCGTACGCCCAGCCGGTGCTCCGGCAGCTGATGCCGGTCAACAGCCACTTCAACCTCTGGTTCTCCACCAGTGTCGAGGAGTTCTGGAGGAGGAAGGCCCGGATCGGGTACGTCATCTGCCCGTACGACGAAGGGCTGTACGGGGTATGGAACGACGGCGAGCTGCTCGCGCGCACCGAGACGCCGGAGGAAGCCGTCGCCCTCGTGGTGGCCGCCCTCCCGGAGGGGATCGGGCCGGCGCGCTGAAGCGACGCGGAGGAGCGCAGGCAGCACATGGGGCTTTCGCAGCACGGGAAGTCGGACCGGCCGACTTCCCCTGCAGAGGGCGAGATCCGTCAGGCGCTCCCTTAAGATCCCACGGTGGAGATCTGGACGGAGCGCCCTGCCAAAGCCGACGTCGAAGCAGTCGTCTGTCGCTACTTCAGCCTGCTCCGAACCGAGCGGATCCCCGAGGCCGTGGAACTCGTCGATCACACCTCGGTCCGGCATGTGCTCAAGTCACTATGGGCCGGCTCGGTCGAGGCGAACACCGACGAGGACGCCGATGAGGACAAGGACGAGACAAACGGCAGCCCTGCTGCCGACGAGTGGGACCAGGACTTGTCCTGGCTCCGCGAACTCGATCTCGCGGACTTCCACTGGGGCCACGAAGGCACCGGTTTCTACGTCGAGATCACCTACCGCGCACGGATCATCGAGGTGTCATTGAGCTTCTGGGTCAAGCCCACCGACGCCGGCTGGGTCCTCTCGGGGCCGGCCACCCTCTGGTAGGAGGACGAACAAAAGAGCAGTTCAGACGGTCGCCGACTGGAGCTGGTGCGGCATGTTCCAGCCCTCGGCGAGCCTCGACGGGTGAACGTTGTCTCCCCCGCCGAAGAACTCGCAGAACTTCATGATCAGCGGGTCCCAGCCGAGCGGGTCCACGTAGTGCGTCCCGGGGATGACGAGGTCCTCCTCGACATGGGCGCGAAGGACCTCGACCTCGAAGGCGGTGGCGTGCGGCTCGGGACCGCCGAAGGGGTGGGCCGAGACGACCTTGCACTCCAGCTGGACCGGGCATTCCGCGACCCTGGGGGCTCGGACCAGGTCCGACGCCTGTTCGGTCAGCTGTGCGACCGAGAACTTGTCCGGCTCGTACCGGTAGCCCTGCTTCACCTTGTAGTCCGCCACGGTCGGCTTCCCGGTGGTGAGCGCGATCCGGTCGACGGCATCGACCATCGCCGACGAGGGCAGGTTGAGCACGCACTCGCCCTCTCGCAGCAGGTTCGCGGTGGTCTGGCCGTTGTTGCCGAGACCGAGCATGCAGGACTGGCCCAGCCACCACACCGAGGACATCGGCGCGAGATTCGCCGTACCGTCCTCGTTGAGTGAGCTGATCAGCACCACCGGAGTTCCGAAGTACAGGACCTTGAGCCCGGGGACGACGTGCATGCGCTGTGCCTTTCGCGAAGTGCCAGACGAACAGGTCCGCGATCAGGAACACGAACCGTCGCCGACTCTCTCCCGAGCGGGACACCGGCGCTGGCGGAAACGCGACACCGCGTTTCGGGGGTGGCGAGTCGGCGAACACGCTGTTCAACCGCGTGAAACGAGCAGAAGGGCCACCCAGTCGAGGGCAGCCCTTCTGCGGCTTCTGCGACGCGTGTCAGCGAGCGAGCAACTCGCGCACGGCGTCACTCACCTCGGGCAACTCGCCGGAGAGGGCCCACTGGTAGGCATCGTGCTCGGTGAGGACGACGGGCTCGGCCTTCTCCACGGTGACGGCGAAGTTGAACTGGCGAGTGGTGCCGCCTCGACTGTTCCGGTAGTCGAAGTGGCCGATGTAGCTGATGATCTGACTGATCGTCAGCCCAGTCTCCTCGGCGGCCTCGCGACGAAGAGCGCCCAGAATTCCCTCCCCCTCTTCGACCGTCCCGGAGGGAACCTCCCACAGGCCGCCCAGGTAGTCGTCGGGCTTGCGACGCACGAGCAGGACCCGACCTCCGTGGTTGATCACGGCGGCGGCGACGAAGCCGGTGATGCCTGCGGATTCAGCGTCGGCCGCGAGCCGGGCCGCGAACTCAGGAGACGGGGAGGGAGAGGGAGAGGGGAAGGCGGTGGTCACAACAGCTCCTCGTGATGGTCGCCGATCTTGATGGCCGCACGGACGTACTGCTCGGCCAGTTCGAGATCCTGCTCACGATGCCAGACCGGAAGCTTGATCATGTGCGCGTGGGCGCGCCCTGCCGCGCTCCCACAAAAGGACCGGCGGGATCTTCCCCACCTACGACGGCCCGCCGTCACCCACCAACCCGGCGGCGGGGGCCGACCGTCAGCTCCGGGTCTCCTGCCGGGTGGAGGTGATGAACTGCAGCAGGTGTTCGTTGACCAGGTCGGGGCGTTCCAGGTTGAGGCCGTGGCCGGCTCGTTGCACGATCTCGGCCCGGACTCCCGGGATCAGCGCGGTGACCCGCTGGAGGACGTGGCGCGGGCGGAGCAGGGCGCTGCGCTTGCCCAGCAGGACGAGGGTGGGCAGGCGGATGGAGCTCAGTTCCTCGTCGGTGAACGGCCTGGCGGCGGGGCGGGTGTTCGGCTTGTAGCTGCGCATGCCGAGCATCAGGGGGGCGATCATCTCGGGCGGCGAGCTGAGTGCGGGGTTGGCGAGCAGGCGTCCGAGCGCGGGGCGCAGCGGCCGCGGGGCGAGCATGCCGAACAGGCCGCCGATCATGTGGGCGTAGAACCGGGCGGGGACCTTCTCGATGCCGCCGGGGTCCATCGGTGCGATCGACGCGAGGCGTTCGGGTGCGTGGATGGCCTGGTTGAGGGTCAGCCAGCCGCCGTAGGAGAGGCCGACCAGGTGGATGCGGTCGAGTCCGAGGCCGGCGAAGACCTCGCCGAGCCAGGCCGCGTTCTCCTCGGAGCCGGCCGCGACGGCGCGTTGGACGCTGCGGCCGGGGTCGTCGAGCGTGTCGATCGCGTAGACGGGGTGGTGTTCGCCCAGGGCGGCGATCTGCGGGTACCAGTTGGACGGGTGTCCGGCGTGGCCGTGCAGCAGCACGATCGGTTCGCCGGTTTCGGATCCGTCGGGTCCGTCGGGTCCGTAGTGGTGGACGTGGACGGTGCCGTAGCTGGTTTCGACATCGAGTTCCCGACGGGGGCCGGGCCACAGCTCCATCGCGCGGTCGTAGGCCTCAAGGAACTTCGTTCGGGCTTTCTCGCTGACGAAGTGTCCGACGCTGGTCCTGGTCATGGTCCCTCCCGGTGCTCGGAATGCACGAAGCAGCAGCACTTGATGGTATGTTTGTACCATAAAAACGTTTGGAGGGAACCCGATGCCGAAGCTGGTGGATCACGAGGAGCGGCGGGCCCACATCATCGACGCCCTGCTGCGCACGGCGGCGGACACCGGGCTGCACGCCGTCACCATGCGGTCCGTCGCGATCGAGGCGGGCGTCTCGGTGCGGCTCGTGCAGTACTACTTCGACACCAAGGAGCAGCTGCTGCTCGCGGCGCTCACCCGCCTGGCCGCACGGATGGGCGAACGGATCCAAGAGCGAGTCCAGCAACGGATCCAGGAGCGGGTCCGCGACCGCGCCGGGGCGGCCGGGCCCGCGGCGTCACCGCGCGACATCGTCGAGGCGGTCCTGCTGGAGTCCGTACCGACGGACGAGGAGAGCCGGACCTTCCACCTCGTCTACACCGAGTACGCGGTGCTCTCCATCACCGACCCCGCGCTCGCCGGCCAGTCGTTCCTCTCGGCGCCCAACGAGATGGAGGACTTCCTGGTCGGCCAGTTGACCGCCGCCCGGCAGGCCGGGGACACCGATCCGCGCATGGACGCCCGCCAGGAGGCCGTCGTCCTCCTGGCGGTCTCCGCCGGCCTGGGCCTGAGCGTCCTCCTCGGCCAGCGGACGGCGGACGACGCGGTGGCGGTCCTGCACTACCACCTCGGCCGGCTCTTCCCCGGCTCGTAAGCCCTCGACGGCGACGCGGGCGGCAAAAGCGGCAGCCGACCGTAGGCACCCCCGGCCGGGGCGTCAGAGCCGTTCGGGGACGGGGTTGCCGACCGCCTCGATGGCGCGGCGGACGGGGACCTTCAGCAGGAGGACGAAGCCGATGAGGAAGAAGACCAGCAGCGAGATGATCGCCGAACGGTAGCTGCCGGTGATCTGGTAGGCGAGGCCGAAGACCAGCGGGCCCATCCAACTGGTGCCGCGGTCACTGACCTTGTAGACGCTGAAGTACTCGGCTTCCCGGCCCGCCGGGATGAGGTGGGAGAACAGCGAGCGCGAGAGCGCCTGGCTGCCGCCGAGCACCAAGCCGATCATGCAGGCCAGGGCGAAGAACCAGACGGGCTGGTGGGCCGGCATCAGGTACCCGAGGGCGAGGGTGGCCACCCAGCCGACCAGGGATCCGAGGACGGTCCGCTTGGCGCCGTAGCGGCGGGCGATCCGGCCGAGGAGCAGCGCGCCGCCGATCGCCACGATCTGGACCAGGAGCACGGCGGCGACCAACGTGGTCTGGTCCATGCCGAGTTCCTCGCTGCCGTAGAGCGAGGCCTGGGAGACGACGGTCTGGATGCCGTCGTTGTAGCAGAGGAAGGCACCCAGGTAGAGCAGCGTGAGCGGGTACTGGCGCATCCCGCGCAGGGTGCGGGCGAGTTCGCGCAGGCTGCCGGCGGCGGGCCGGTCCGGCGCAGAGGCGGGTCGGTCGGGCACGGCGACGATACGGCCGGGGGCCGCGCCCGCCCGGGAGGGCAGCCGCAGCATCGGGACGATCGTGAACAGCGCCCACCACAGGCCGGCCGAGGCCAGGCAGATCCGCACGGCGGTGCCGGAGGACAGGCCGAGCGCGTCGTGGCCCTGGAACAGCGCCAGGTTGGCGATCAGCAGCAGTCCGCCGCCCGCGTAGCCGTAGGCCCAGCCCTTGGAGGAGACCGCGTCGCGCTCGTCGGGGGTGGCCAGGCCGGGGAGGTAGGCGTAGGAGAGCGCGACCGACACCGCGTACGCGATGTTGGCGACCACCAGCAGTGCGCCGCCGAGCAGGTAGCGGTCGCCGTCGAGGAGGAACATCCCCATCGTGGCGACCGCGCCGACGTAGGCGAAGCCGCACATCAGTTCCTTGTGCCGCCCGGTGCGGTCCGCGACCGTGCCGGTCAGCAGCATCGCCGCGACCGAGAGCAGCACGGAGAAGGAGACCGTGTACGGGAAGAACGACCCGGCGCGCACCGACAGTCCGAGCGGGTGCACGTCGCCGGCCGCGTCGGCGGCGTTCTTGGCGACGGTGGTCAGGTACGGCCCGAGGAAGACCGTCAGGACGGTGGCCGAGAAGGCGGCGTTGGCCCAGTCGTTGATGTACCAGCCGAACCGTATCCGGCGCAGGGCGCTGTCGTCGGCGGCGGCGGCCGCGCGCTCCGGCGGGCCGTCCGGAAGATCGTCCGGCCGACGGTCCGGCAGGTTGTCCGTGGTGCTCGTCATGGGGCTCCCATCACCGTGCTGGAGCCGGTGCTGCCGTCGCTCCAGCAGCCGCGCTCGCCGAGGACGTCCCGCAGGACGTCTATGCGATCGGCCATGATGCCATCCACACCGAGGCCGAGGAGAGCCCTGATCCGTGTGGGATCGTCCACAGTCCAGACGTGAACCTGGAGGCCGAGGCGGTGGGCGGCGCGTACGAAGGCCCGGTCGACGACCCGGACGCCCCGGTGCCGCTCGGGCACCTGCGCGCACACCCCGGCGAACAGCGCCCCGGACCGCGCCCCGGCGAACGGCGCCCCGGACCGCGTCCCGGACCGCTCCCGCTCCCCACGCCCCCGCAGCAGCGGCCCGGCCAGCGAACGCAGCCGCAGCCGGGCCACCTCGCGCGGGCCGAGCGAGGTGGCCAGTCGGGGGCCCGCGGCGGCGCGGACGGCGGCGAGGCGGCTGTCGGAGAAGCCGCCGACGCAGACCCGGTCCCAGGCGCCGGTCCGGCGGATCGTGTCGACCAGCGGCCCGACGGCGGCCGCCGCCTTGACGTCGACGTTGAAGCGGGCCCCGGGGAACGCGTCGAGCAGGTCCTCCAGCAGCGGCACGGGCTCGGTGCCGCCGATCCGGGCCTGCCTGACGGTGTCCCAGGGCAGTTCGGCCACCGCCCCGGTGCGGTCGGTGACCCGGTCGAGGCGGGTGTCGTGAAAGGCCACCAGTACGCCGTCGCGGGTGGCGTGCACGTCCGTTTCGAGGTAGCGGTACCCGAGGGCGACGGCGGCCGCGAAGGCGGCGAGCGAGTTCTCGGGGTGGCCGAGGTCACCGCCCCGGTGCGCGAAGGCGAGCGGCCCGGGGTGGTCGAGGAAGGGGTGCATGTGGTGCTCCGAGCTGCTGGGATGCGCGTTACAGTATTACGCACCCTGTCAAGCAGTAACGCCGGTACCGCCAGTAGCCCCATCAGTGCCATCAGCACCAGCAGTACCGCTACCGCCCGGATCGTCGACGCGGCGCAGATCGTAGAGGTACGACTTGCCGGCCTTCCAACTGCGCCAAGGGCCGAGCGGAGGGATCAGCTCCTGGTCGTCCGTCCGCCCCGCCAGCGGCCCGGAGTTGGCGACCCCGTCGGCGCCGACGGTGCACCAGCCCCGCTCCGGCAGCCACCGGCACCACACGTCCAGGTCCAGCCGCCTGTACGACGGCCTGCCGTTGAACACGCCGTCCGCGCGGAAGTGGTACACCAGACCGTCCAGGCGGCGAACGAACTCGATCGACACGGCGGCTCCCCCCATCAGGCACCTGAAGGGCCAGGCTACGCCGCGAGCCCGACGGAGGCAGCGAAAGTACGTTGCACGGCCGCCGACCGGACACATAGTCTCGCGCCCATCGACGTGTAGCTCAGCAGCAGAGCGCCGGGCTCTGGACCCGGAGGGCGCAGGGGCGGGACCTGCCACGTCGGCTATGGACGACAACGCTGACCAGCAGCGCCCCGCCGGGGCCGGGACATCCGCGCACTACCCGCAGCGCCAACTGGCCCTGGCCCAGGCGTTCCTGACCTCACCGGCCGACTCCCACACCAACGCCGAGACCCGGCGCAGCACCGAGACCCGGCGCAGCGCCGAGGCCCGGGTCGCCCGCTGGCACGCCGTGCTCGCCGGCATCGCCGACGGCCGGCTGACCATCGGCTCGCGCACCCCGGTGGCCGGACTGCCCGCCTGGGTGACGCCCGAGGTCGTACGGGGCGGCTTCGCCACGTCCGCCGCGAGCGCCGAGGGCCCGCTCCAGCCGTACGAGTGCGAGGCTGCGGCCCTGGCCGGGGTGGCGGCCGAGCGCGGGGCGCTCTTCGCGTACTGCCTCACCGAGCCCGGCCTGTCCCGGCTGTACGACCTGCTCGACAGCGGCCGCTACGAGGCCGCCGTGCCGGAGGAGGCGGCGCTGCTGACGGTGGCGTGGCTCGTGCGGGCCGGGGACGCGGCCGGCGCGCTGGAACTCGTCGACGTCCTGGAGCCGTTCGCCGACCGGCTGCGCTTCACCCCCCGGCCGTCCGCGCTGCCCGCGCCGGACTCCGAGGCGGTGCACCGGCGCACGGTCGGCGACGCCGTCACGACCCTCACGGGCCGGCGGCCAAACGCCGCCGTGGAAGCTCAACGCGAGGCGCTCACCGTCTGGCAGCCGTTCGGCGACCAACTGCTGGCCCACTGGCTGGAGACCGCCGAGGCCGGCCGGGTGCTGGAGCGTACGCCCGACAGCGCCTGGCTGGAGCGCGGCGCGATGCTGCTCCGCCGCTACGACGAACTCGCCGCGGCCCACACCCGCTGCACCAAGCACCGCGATCCGAAGGAGAACCTCGGCATCCTGCGCGGCGCCCTGGCGGAGACCGCCGCCGGCCGGCCGCTGGACGCGCGCCGCCTCGGACTGCTGCGGCACGCGGTGGCATCCATGGTGCGCCGGCGCGGCCGGCCGGGCTCCGACCGGCACACCGAACTGCGCACCCGCCAGGCCGTACAGGCGGCCCAGCCGTCGCACCACGACCTCGCCCAGCTGGTGCTGCGCCGCCTCTCCGGGCTGCACCAGGAGACGGGCGTGGCCGACGTGGCCCCGCTGGTCGCCGACGTCTCGGCGCACGAAGCGCACACCGGCAACACCCGCCTCCCCGCAGGCACCCCGGTGCCCGCAGCGATCCGGCAGGTGGTCGAGGCCGCGCTCAGCGCCCCGCTCGACACGCTCGTGGAACGCGGCATGGTGCCCTCGGCCGAGGTCCTGGCCGAACTGGTCCCGCAGCTCGTCGCCGTGACCACTTCCCAGTCCTACCCGGACGAGACGCTGCGCACCCTGATGGCGGCGAACTACCGGGCGTTCCGCAACCGCCGCTCGCTGCTCCTGAGCGACCTCACCGGGCAGGTGCGGGTCGACGAACTGCCCTGGGTACGGGCGGTGGCCGGACATCGCGTCGGCGAGGACGGCCGCGCACCCGCGCGTACCGCGCTGCACCAGCTCGGCGAACTGGCCGTGCAGGCGTTCCCCGGCACGCTCCTGCCGAACCCGCTGGTGCGCGAACTCGGCGTGCTCGCCCGGCAGGCCAAGCTCGACGCACCGTTCGTGGAGGAACTGGCGGCGGACATCTTCACGGGCACCTTCACCCCGAAGTACCTGGCGGCGGCCCGGGCCGCCGCGGAACTGCTCAGCGGCACGCTGTACGAGCGCTACTACGCCATCGACTACGCGGCCGTCCACGACCTCGCAACCGCCGAGGCGGGCGAGGCATACAAGGCGGGCAAGGCGGGCAAGGCAGGCAAGGCCCCAGCGCGCGGCCGACGCCCCCGCTCCTCCCCCGGGTTCACCGAGCTGTGCGCGCAGCGCGCCGAGGTGTCCGGAGGATGGTCGGTCGCGTCCAACGGGAAGATCATCGAGCAGGCCCAGATCCTCACCACCCACAACCTGGCCACCCTGGTCACCCGGGTCGGCATCAGCCCCGAGCCGGGCTGGGACGACCTGGCCTGGCGCAGCTTCACCACCGTGTGCCACGCGACGGCCCGGATCCACGACAACCCGCGGCCGCTGTCCACCATCAAGGACGCGGCGTACGCGTGGCGCCAGCTGGTGTTCCACCTCTCCCTGTGCGAACCCGCCGCGCAGGCCCGGGTCATCGCCGGACTGCGCGGGGAGGCCGCCCGCCACCCCGCCCACGTCGCGGCCCGTCTCGCCCCCGCCCTGGCCGGCCTGCGCCAGGCCGCCCGCGGCGGCGCCGCGGACGCGGACGCCGGCCGCCGCCTCCTGGGCTGGACCACAGGACCACACTGGCTCCACCCGGCCCCCAGGACCTGACCACCCCCGCACCACCCGAACCGGCCTCCCCTGCTCCACCAACTCCACGAACCCCACGACCGAGACGACGTGACCGACCAGAAAACCGGCCAGACCACCGACCAGACGACCGACCGGCCCGCCGAGAAGCCCCAGGGCCTCCAGGCCATCTGGGCGAACACCCTGGAGCCGGTGGCCCCGCTGCCCTGGTACCGCAGGCTGTCCCTCAAGGCCGTAGTGGCGGCCACGCTGGCCGTGGGCCTCCTGACCGCACTGGTGGTGGCCGCCGTGACAGGCGCCGGCGCCCCGCCGCGGCACCGGATCGCGCTGCCAGACCGGATCGGGGACCAGGTCCATCTGCCGGACGACGGTTCGGTCCAGACGGCACGCTCCGGCTACCATCAGCGGATCAGGGCGCTGAGCCCGTACCGGGAGCTGACGGTGGGCGGTTACGGCACGACCGGATCGTCCAAGACCACGCTGCTGCTGGTCGGACTGACCGGGAGCTTCGCGGAGCCCCAGCGGGAACTGAACAAGTACTTCGGACGGCTGGCGGCCTCGGACGTGTTCAACGACACGGTGACGGAACGGCAGGACTACCCGACAGGCCCCCTCGGCGGCGCGTTCGAGTGTGCGGTGCTCACCTACCCGTCCACGTCCGAGACCACCTGCGTGTGGGCGGACGGCAGCACGGTCGGCATCGTCGTCGACAGCACCGGCGAGAGCTCCCCACAGGAACTGGCCGACCGCGCCCGGGACATCCGCGCAGCCGTCGAGGTCCCGGCCGAGGACTGACCCGCCGCCGAACCAGGAAGCCGCCGACGCTGGCAGGTTCGGCATCGAGGGCCGGTTCTACGGCGGCCACCAGAAGGTCGCACCTATGGATCCTCGGCGCGGTGGCCGCTCCGGAGCCCGCGAACTGCCCGCTGCCCGCTGCCCGCTGCCCGCTGCCACCGTTTCAGAAGGTCGTCGTCCGCAACTCGCCGCTGACGGGGTCGAGGCCGGCCTTCCACCGGCGCTGCTGCTCGAACCAGTGCACATAACGCGGCGAGGCGCCGCGCAGGTCGATGCTGAGCGGGTAGGGGTCGAACTCGTCGAGGAGCAGCTTGCGGAGGAACTCGACCATGCCGCACGGGAACAGGGTGAAGTCGTCGGGGGTGTGGCGGCCGCAGACCAGGACGGGCCACTTGTCGGGATCCGGGTCGGTGGTCAGCCAGCACAGGATGTCCGGGCCCGAGGTGACCCCCCAGGCGAGGATGTGGTCCGGGTCGATGTCGAGGCCTTCCTGGCCGTCCAGCATCTCCCAGGTGTAGCGGGCGTTCTCCGTCTCCTCCTCGAAGGTGCCAGGGTCCCACTGGATGTACTCCTTGGGGAGCGGCATCAGAACGCAGACCTCGTTGAAGGAACCGCCCCCGTACACCGACATGAAGGCCTTGTAGTCCCGCGGAAGCCGCGTGCCCCACCGCGCCTCGGCCGCCGCCCAGTCGATCTGCTCGTCGGCGCCGGGATCCGCAGGGAGGATCTCGGCCAGCGCTGTGATGCCCGTCGGGTCTTCCACGGCAGTCCCCTTCTCTGTCTCTCGAGTCGCCGAGAGCCTAGGGGACGGTACCGACATGCCCGGCAACCAGCGCCCGGCAGCTGGCACGCCGCAGAAGAAGACGAGTGCACCCTCAGCATGAATCAGGGCGCGAACCCGGACAATTCCCAGGCCAGGAATACGGGCGAAATCACCGAAAAGAAAAGGTGGAGATAGGAATCGAACCCATCTAAACGGCCCTGCAAGCCGTCGCCTCGCCACTCAGCCACTCCACCGCGGCAACAAGGGAAACATTACACGAGCATGAACGGGGATTCCTCGGCGACGCCGATCTTTCACTCTAGAAGGCTCTTAATGCGTCTAGTGCTATTTCTCTCGACATGGTGTCGACAGGGTCCTGCGGGCCAGCGCGGAAAAGTCACGGTGCGCTAGCCTGTGCCGATATCTCCGACCCGATGGGATTTCACTGATGGCCGTCGAGGAATCATGGTTCACCCGTACCACGGAGCTGCGTTGTGGAACCGCTGCGAACCGGTGCCAGTACAAGAGCCTCCCCCTGCGCGACCTTCCCCCGCTCGGTGTCGTGCGCCGCGCGCGGATCGTCCGCGAAGGCCTGCGTGAGCGCCGCGACGCCGTCCCGACGCCCGGCCGGCCCTCCCGCTTCACCGAGGGGGACTGGGTCCGGGTGAAGGACGAGGCCACGGTGCGCGCCACCCTCGATGCCAAGGACCGCCATCGCGGCCTGTGGTTCACCCGCAGCCAGTGGTCGTTCTGCGGCGGCGTCTACCAGGTCGAACGCATCGTGCGCCGCATGATCGACGACCACTACCGGGTGCGGCGCCTGTCCGGCACCGTCGCCCTGGCCGGCGCCACCTGCCACGGCGCCGACGGGGCCCAGGGCTGCGGACTGGACTGCGCCCTGCTGTTCCGCGACGAATGGCTGGAGCCCGCCCCCGCGCCGGTCCCCGCCGCCCGGCCCGCCGCCCTCTGGGCGACCGTACGCAGCCTCCCGGAGATCCGCGCCACCCTCGACCCCGACGGGCGGCTGGACGGCGTCCCCTTCCAGCCGGGCATGGAGCTCCACGCCGACACCCGCCACAGCGCCACCGAACTGCGCCACCGGTCCCTCGCCTGGTGGCAGCACCCCACCAAGGGCCGCTGGTTCATCCTCAACGGCCTGCGCTGCGGCGGCGAACCGCTCGCCACCGGCTGCGACCGCCGCTGCGCCCTGCTGTGGCACGAGTCCTGGCTGCATCTGGAACCCGCCACCACCACCCACTGACCTGCCGCCGCCACCCACCACCCACCACCCGCCGACCTGCCGGGCACCGCACTCCGCGGTGCCCGGCAGGTTTTCGTCGCCGGCAGGTCCTCGTCGGCCGTCAGCGTCGGCCGTCAGCGCCGGCCGTCAGCGCCGCCAGCGGTCGCGCACCAGCTTCGCGGCCAGGTGCAGCGGCCCGTCCCGGTCACCGACGTAGCAGCGGGGAAGCGCGTACACCCCGCTGTGGACCCCGGGGCTGACCGCGCACCCGTACCCGTAGCCGGCTTGCGCCACCGCCTCCACCGCGGCGGCGTCGAGCGAACCGTAGGGGTAGCAGAATCCCTCGACCTCCTGCCCCGTGAGGTCCTCCAGCACGCGGCGGCTGTCGGCGACCTGGGCCGCCAGCTCCCGCGCGCCCAGGCCCGCCAGCCGCCGGTGCGTCAGCCCGTGCGAGCCGATCTCCAGCCCGGCGGCGGCGGCCTCGTGGACCTGGCACGCCGTCATCAGCGGCTTGCGCGGGCCCTGCCGGTCCCAGTCGTTGTATCCGCCCAGCCGGTCGGCCACCACGTAGACCGTCGCCGTGAACCCGTACTCCGCCAGCGCGGGCATGGCCTCCTCCACGAAGTCGCGGTATCCGTCGTCGAAACTCAGCCCGACCATGCCCGCCGCGCTGCCGCCCCGGTGCGAGCGCATCAGGGCGCCGACCGACACCCCGCGCAGCCCGCGGGCGGACAGCCAGCGCAGCTGGCGGCGAAAGCGTGCAGGGTCGACGGTAATCAGATAGGGATCCTCACTCGTTGACGCCACCGAGTGGTACATCAGCGTCCACGGAAAACGCGCTGCACCTCCACCGGCCGCTTCTTCCGGGCTGTTGCGTGGTCGAATGATTCGCATGTTCTGCTCCAGCTGTCCGGCGGCACCGCCTGTGCAGGTGGCCTTCAGGGAAATTGCATTCTGGCAGCGTCGAACCCGGCTTCCATTCGCGCCAGGCGACTCCGCCCCATTTCACCCGGATGCCAGCCCAGAAGTCGCCCGACGAGTGCCCGGCCCGCACGGCCCGAATACCGGTTCCACCCCGCCCGGAACCGGCCGGCGTTTCACCTGGCCGCGACGGCGGCCGGTGCCCATGCGGCGGCTCTGGCGGCAGCGAGCGAGGCCCGGACCCGCGCTGCTCCTGCGGAGGCGATTCCCGTCGTGCGGCTGTCGCCCGCAGGACGGCTGACGAGGCCCGCACACGCGCGGCAGATGCCGGGTTGAGGGACAGGGTCGTGGCACTGGGCGCACTCGGCGTAGCAGGCCGCTGCGGGCCGTACAGCGGCCCGGCCGGGCGGCATCTTGCGCTCCAGGCGGTAGCGGAGCACCGCGACCGCTGAGTACACCGGGGCGGGCAGGCCCGGCAGGAGGGCCTGGGCGAGGTCGGTGGGTGTGCTGCCGCGTTCGAGCCATCGGGCGACCAGGGGTGCGAGTTCACGTGCTTCGGCCTCGCCCAGGTGCAGGCGTGGTTCGGGGCGGATGACTCGGAACAGGGTGGCGACCGCGTCGCGGAGCTGTTCGTCCGGCGCGTCGTCTTCGGCGGCTTCCTCCCGCCTTTCCGTCCCCGGGGTGCTGACGGGTTCTCGGGACTGCCGGGAGGGGTGGGTGGGTTCTTTCGCCGGGTTCTTTACCAGGGCGTCAGCGCCGCCGGTGGTCGCTTCACCGGGCGCCGGACGGGTGGCACCCGGCGCGGCGAGCACCGCGAGCGCCGTGAGCTGCGGGGTGTCGTAGACGTGGGTCTCGGTGATGATCGTGCCGTCGGGCATCCGGATCTTCTCGACCCGGTAGAAGCCCGCCTCGGTCAGTTCCTTGAGCGCCTTGCGGATGGCGCCGCGCCCCTGGGGGCTGGTGTCGGCCATGTGCCGGCCGTCCTCGCGCCAGCCGTCCGGGCGGGAGAGGAGGTCGGCGAGCAGACCGCGAGCGGTGTAGGACAGCCGCCGGTACTGCAGCATGGTGTTGGGCAGCACGGTGAAATCGCGCACGTGGGCGCTACGATGGACGCGCATCGGGAGGTTCGCTCCTGTTGCCGGACCCCGGAGCGTTGGCGCGCTGCCGGGGTCACCTATTTGTGGTTAGGCCACGGAACGTACCACAACTACCTGACACACCAAGCGCGTTGACGCCAGCGGCCGGATCATATTCAAATCCTCCCACCGACGGCCGGCACAAAGTGCGGCCAAGACCCCGCAAGCACCCGGTCAGCGCCGGCGGCCGAGCAGCTCGGCGGTCTCGGCGCGCCGGTTCCAGGCGATGACGGCCAGCGGCACCATGAAGATGAACGGGGTCCCGGCGTTCTCACCGTGCATCGCGGTGAGCTGGGTGACGAACGCGAACACCAGGAAGACGATCAGCGCCATGGCTGCCGGCCCGGCCAGCCGGCGGACCAGCAGGCCGACCGCTCCGGCCAGCTCCACCAGCCCGGTCAGGTACATGAACCAGTGGCCCACACCCATGGCGTCGAAGACGGTCGTGGCGGCGGGGATCGCGAGCAGCTTGGGCAGCGCGCTGGCCACGGCGAAGAAGAGCGCGAGCAGGATCCGCAGCGTCCAGACCACCCGGATCACGGCCTTGCTGGACTTCGTGGCCGTGGTGGTGACGTTGGTAGCGGCGGTAGCAGTGGCGGTGGCGGTAGCGGTGCTGGACATCTCAGGTCTCCCCGGTCGGCTGTCGTTGCTTTCCCAGGTATGACCGCCACCACCGCCCGAACTCATCGGTCCCGGAAGAAAAATTTTCCGGCAGCCCCAACTCCAGTGCCAGCAGCCCGCCGATCAGCCCGGCCCGGGCACCTCGCGGCGTGGGGCTGTCAGCCGATGGACTTCGCGTCGTCCGCCAGCACTTCGACGAGCCGCCGCTTGACCGCGTCGCGATGCGGGACCTGCCGAGGCGGCTGCCCCGGCTGCGGCGGGACACCGAGGTCGGTGAGGAGGTAGAGCATCCGCAGGGTGCGCAGTGCGTTGGACACGTATGTCGGAGTGGTGCCCCGGGCCACGGCCCGGAAGTCGGCGCCGATGTCGTCGAGCCAGGCGACGGACTGGTCCGCGGTGAGCTTCGGGTTGGTGAGGGTCAGCGCGATCGCGCGGGCGAGCCGGTCGTCCTCCCGTTCGGCGTACAGGTAGTCGGTGGGCGCGAGGAGCCGCGCGGTCGCGAGGTCCAGCATCTCGACCGGCTCGACATCGTGGTGGCGGCCGAGGGCACCGAGCAAGTCGGCGCCGTGCGCCACGGCGTGCAGCCAGCCCAGCTGCGCGTCGTGTCCGCGCAGGTCGCTCTCTGCGGGGTACCAGCGGGTGAACGCGTCCAGCCATTCCTGGCGGAGGTCCCCGCGGCTGACGATCATGTCCAGGACCAGCGGCGCGAACGTGCGGGCCTGAATCGGCGAACCGGCGGCGAAGCGGGCCGCCATGTCATCGCCCAGGCGGATCCGGCGGTCGCCGTCGATGACGTCGCGCTCGATCCAGGTCCGCAACACGACGTACGGGTAGCCGTCGCGCACCTCCGGGTCCGGATCCCGCAGACACTCCGCCAGTTCTGCGGTGAGCTCGTCCAGATCGCCGCCCGGGGGCACCGCACATGCGTCAGAGTAGATCTTGTACCAGTCAGTCACGAGCAGCGAGGCTAGCCCGCCGCAGACGGCCTGACCAGTGATTATCCAGATCCGCCCACGGCGACGACCGTAACGGCAGCGGCCTCGGTCTCGGCCTCGGCCTCGGCCGGAACCAGGGACGGGCGCGGGCGGCCGACGGCCCGTTCGCCGCCCGCGCGTCGGGTGGTCCGGATCGGGCGGCCGCGCCGTCAGCTGTCGGCGGCCTGCCGGATGAAGTCGGCCACCGCGTCCGGCCGGGACACGTAGACGGCGTGGCTGCCGGACACCGCGGAGGTGCTGGCCCCGGCCCGCTCCGCCATGGCGTGCTGGGCGGGCGGCGGGATCATCCGGTCGTCGGCCGCCACCAGGTACCAGCTCGGCTTGGTGCGCCAGGCGGGCTGGGAGACGGCACCGTTGAGGGCGTCGACGCCCCAGGGGACCTGGGAGTCGGCCATGAAGGCGGCCAGTTCGGCGGGGACGTCGGCGGCGAACGAGGCGGCGAACTCGTCCCGGTCGAGGAAGAGGAAGCCGTCCCTGGGCGGCAGGATCGGCGGCACCGGGGCGCCGGGCGCCGGGTCGGCGATCAGGGTGCCCACCGACTCGCTCTTGTCGGGGGCGAACGCGGCGATGTAGACGAGGCCCGTCACCTTCGGGTGGTTGCCCGCCTCCGTGATCACGGCGCCGCCGTAGGAGTGGCCGACCAGGACGGCCGATCCGTCGAGGCCGTCGAGGACGTGGTGGACGGCGGCGACGTCGCCCTCCAGCGACAGCGTCGGGTTCTGCACGATGCTCACCCGGAACCCGGCCCCGGTCAGCCGCTGATACACCCCCTGCCAACCGGAGCCGTCCACGAACCCGCCGTGGACGAGGACGATGTTCTTGCGGTTTTCCTGCTCACTCATCGGTTCTCCCATCGCCGCCTGGTGCATGACGTTGCGTCAGAGCAGGTTAGTGGCGACCCCGGGCGCCCGCGTCCGTCATCCGACGTAGTTCGGGCCGAGCCGCGCCTCACACCGCACCGCACCGCACCGGACTGGGCTCCACCGCACCGGACGGCACCGAACCTGGCCGGTGCACCGGAGTGGGAAGTCGGCCGGGCCGACTTCCCCTTGCAGCCCATCGCCGCCGGCCGATACCACGACCGCTTCGAACTCCGGTACGGCCAGTGGCAGTTCGCGGAGCGCCGGGTCCGCCTCACCCTGGTCGGCGACGTGAGCCGCCACCTGCGCGTAACCCCCGACCTCACGGGACAGGAAGGCTAGGCATCCGTCCGCACGACCGCCGTGAGGGTCTGCTCAGGGCTTCCGTCGGCGGGCCGCGCGGTCACCGGGTCACTGTTGCGCCCCGCGGTGCTGGAGGTGAGCGCCCAGCCGGCGGGGTTGACCACGGCATGGCGGGCACCGTCGTAGCTCCACCGCTGGGCCGCGGAACCGTCGCAGGCGGCGCGCACCACCTGGCCGCCGACGGCCGCGGGTGCGGCCAGGCACTCGTTGCCCTGGGCGGTGTGCAGGCTGCCGTCGCGGGCGAAGACGAAGAGCTGGTTGGCGTTGGGCGTGGTGGCGCAGCGGTAGCTGATGGCGCCGTTGGCGCCGCCGCGGTCGAGGCAGGCGCCGTTGGCGAACCGGAGCGGCCAGCGGGCGGACTGGCCGAGGCCGAGTTCGGTGAGCAGGGTGCCGTCGGGCTGCTTCCGCTGGCGGATCATGTCGTCGCAGGCGCCGCTGGTCGAGGTGCCGGTGTTGGTGGCGGTGAGGGTGCCGCCGTTGCCGGTCATCGGGCCCCAGCGGTTCTCGGAGTACGCGTTGTCGTTGCAGGCGTAGGCGGGCCTGTTCCAGTCGAAGTACTCCACCCAGCTGTTCCAGTCGTGCTTGATCTGCTGCGACTTGGGAAGCAGGACCGAGCCGAGGACGAAGGAGGTGCCGGCGGTCTCGTCGGTGACGGTGGCCGTCACCCAGTGGGTGGCGGGGTCGATCCGGACCTGGAAGGCGTACGTGTGGCCGGTGACCGGGCGGCCCTGGTTGACGGTGCTGTTGGCGCACTGGAGGTGCTGGCCCTCGCCGGTGCTGTTCCAGCAGTGCGAGCCCTGGGTGCCGTCGGCGAACTGGAGCTCGGTGTCGGCCCAGGTGGACCAGTTGAACAGGCCGTCGTTCTGCTGCTTGTCCTGGAAGCCGATGTAGGAGAGGTTCCCGTCGAAGTTGAACTGGCTCGACCAGAAGACGTCGCCGTCGCCAGGGGTGGTCACCACCGTGTTGCGGAAGGTGACGTCGGTGAGGACGGTGTCGCCGGCGATGGTCCAGTAGGAGTACGAACCGGGCGTCTGGCCGTAACGGGGCTGGGCCGTGGCGGCCGGCGCCGCCGGCCCCGCGAGGGCCGAGGCCGCCGGTTCCGCGACGGCCGGGGCTTCTCCGGCGGGCAGGCCGGCGAGGGCGAGACAGGCGAGCGGCAGCGCGCACATGGCGCGGCGCCGGGAGACGTGCGACATCCGTTGCTCCTGACAGGTCAGCGGCGGCCGCAAGCCGTCGGCGCCGCACGGATTCCCCAGCGCGACCCTCACCCACCCGGTCACGGTCCGCAACACATGAGGTCGCCAGGAGTGACCGGGGGCCCCGGAGATTCCACAGGCACCGATCACCCATTCGACTGATCGGTGCAGGCCGCCTCCCCGAAATGATCGTTCCGGGGCGGGCGCGCATCCTCCTCGCCGGGGCGCCCTCCCCCGGCTCGGCTCAACTACACCGAACCGTGCGAAAACCGAACGGGCGATCGGCGATCGGACGCGCAGCGGAGCAGCCGGGCCGGCCGCCACCCGATCGGGCCGCCTCCGACCGCGACACGGCGCAGCGCCGCGACAACGGCGGTCCGGATGCGGAAGGCTGACGCCACCCTGCCCGGGGCCTCGCGGTGCGGCTGCCACGGCCGGCCGGAGCGACCGGAGCGACCCGAGACCGGAATGGTGGCATGACCGTTCAGGACACCCCACCCACCGGGACCACCCGGCGCGGCGACTTCGCCGAACTGCACCGGCGCGTCTCCGACGCCGGTCTGCTGCGCCGGCGTCCCCTGTACTACGCGGGCCGGAGCGCCGCGCTGTTCGCCGCCCTGGCACTGCTCCTGGCCTGGTTCGTCGTGCTCGGCGCGAGCTGGTGGCAGCTGTGCCTCGCGCCCCTGTTCGCTTTTGTGATCGGCCAGTTGGCGCTGCTCGGGCACGACGTCGCCCACCACGCGGTGTTCGCCGGCCGGCGGGCGACCGACCTGGCGGGCATCGTGCTGGGCAACCTGGTGGTCGGCATGAGCTACGGGTGGTGGGTGAGCGACCACAACCGGCACCACGCACACCCGAACCGCGAGGGCCACGACCCGGCCGCGGACTCTCTCCTCTTCGCCCGGACCACCGAACAGGCAAGCCGCACACGGGGATTGAGGCGGCTCGCGGCCAGGTACCAGGCAGAACTGTTCTTCCCGCTGCTGTCCCTCCAGGCACTCGGGCTGCTCGTCGCCACCTGCCTGACCCTGACCCGCGGCACCGTCCGGTACCCGGCCCTGGAACGCACGCTCGCCGCGCTGCACTACGCCCTGGCGGCGGCCCTGCTGGCCGTCGTCCTCGCGCCGCTCCAGGCGCTGGCCTTCGCCGTGCTGTTCGGGGCGGTGCTCGGCGTGTACCTGGGGTGCATCTTCGCGCCCAACCACAAGGGCATGCCGATGACCGGCCCGGACGCGGAGCGTGCCGACTTCCTCCGCCGGCAGGTGCTGCCGTCGCGCAACCTGCGGGCCGGCCGGTTCGTCCACTTCCTCTTCGGCGGCCTCGGCTACCAGATCGAGCACCACCTCTTCCCGGCCATGCCGGTCGCGGCGCTGCGCCCCGCCTCGCGCATCGTGCGCGACTACTGCGCCCAGGTCGGCGTGCCGTACAGCGAGGCGGGCCTGATCGCCTGCTTCCGGGAGATCCTGCGGGACCTGCGGGCCATCGGCCACTCCCTCCCCGCCGACCCGGCGCAGTCGGCCCCGCCGACCCGACCGACCGCCCCGGGGCTGGCCCGGCCGACCGACCCGGGGCTGGCCCGGCCAACCGCCCCGGAGCCGACCCGGCCAACCGCCCCAGAGCCGCAGGCCGCGCCCGAAGCGGGGGCGGCGGCACGGTGAGCGGAGTCCTGTCCGGGCCGGCGGCGCGCACCGCGGACGGCCCGGCCCCCGGCGGCGAACGGCTCCGCGTCCTGATCGTCACCGAGTCCTTCGCCCCGCAGCTCAACGGTGTCGCCCACAGCGTCCTCCGGACCGCCGAACACCTCCTCGCCCGGGGCCACACCCCGGTGGTGGTGGCACCCGCCGTGCGGGCACCAGCCGCGCGGGCCGCGCGACGGCACGCAGGCGACCTGCGCCGCGACCTGCACCGCGAGCAGGCGTACGGCTACGAGGTGGTCCGCGTCCCGTCGGTGCCACTGCCCGGCTACCCGGAGGTGCGGGTCGCGCTCCCGGGGCGCGGGGTGGCCGACGCCATCGAGCGGCACCGCCCGCACGTGGTCCACCTGGCCAGCCCGTTCGCGCTCGGGGCGGTCGGCGCCGCGGCGGCCGACCGGGCAGGGGTCCCGTCCGTGGCGGTCTACCAGACCGATCTGGCCGCCTACGCCAGGACGTACCTGCCGGCGCTGGGCGCGGCCGGACCCCGGCTGGCCTGGTGGCGGCTGCGACGGGTGCACACCTTGGCAGCCCGGACGCTGGCACCGTCGCAGGCTTCGCTGCGCGCCCTGCTGGCGCACGGCATCCCCCGGGTCCACCTGTGGCCGCGCGGCGTCGACTGCACCCGGTTCCACCCCCGCCACCGTGACGAGACCCTGCGCCGGCGCCTCGGCCACCCCGGCGACGTCCTGGTCGGGTACGTCGGACGCCTGGCGCCGGAGAAGCACGTCGACCGGCTGGCGGAGGTGTCCCGCATCCCGGGGGTTCGGCTGGTGGTCGTCGGCGACGGCCCGTGCCGCGCCCGGCTGGAGACCGTGCTCCCGGACGCGGTCTTCCTGGGGCTCCGGTCCGGACACGAACTCGCCCGGCTCTACGCCTCGTTCGACACCTTCGTCCACGCGGGGCCGTTCGAGACCTTCGGCCAGACCCTCCAGGAGGCCATGGCGAGCGGGCTGCCCGTCGTCGCCCCGGCGGCCGGCGGGCCGCTCGACCTCGTCCGCCCGGGCCACACCGGATTCCTCGTCCCGCCCGGCGCGGCGGACGGGTTCCGGGAGGCCGTCGAACGTCTCGCCCGCAACGACGAACTGCGGGCGGCGTTCGGGCGGGCGGGGCGTGCCGCGGCGACGCAGCGCAGCTGGGAGACGGTCGGCGACCTCCTCGTCGAGCACTACCGGCTCGCCCGCACCGAGACGGCCGGGCCACCCCTGCGCCGCTGAGCAGGCCGGCAGGAGAGTGCGGACCCACCCCGAAGAAACGGACCTCCATGCACCACCCCCTCGCCGCCGAGTACGTCCGCAGCCCCGCTCCGGCCGCCGGCACCGCCGTCTTCCTGCACGGACTGGGCGGCTGGACCCACAACTGGGCCCACCTGATCGACCTGCTGCGGACCTCGGCGCACTGCCTGGCCCTCGACCTCCCGGGCTTCGGAAGGTCGGCGCCCCCGCCCGACGGCGACGTCACCGTCGAACACCAGGCCGCAGCCGTGGCCGGCCACCTCGACCGCCACCTCGACCGCGACCTCGACCGTCGCCTCGGCCGTCACCCCGACCATCACCCCGACCGGAACGGGCACCGCCGCGTGCACCTGGTCGGCAACTCGCTCGGCGGCCTGATCGCACTGCGCCTCGCCGCCCAACGGCCCGACCTGGTCGCCACCTTGACCCTCATCTCGCCCGTGCTGCCGACGTTCCCGCCCGCCCCGGCCCTACGGGTGGCCCTGCTGGGCCTGCCGGGCGCGCCGCGACTGCACGCCCGTCTCCTGGCCGCCCAGAGCCCCGACCGCCAACTCGACGACCTCTACCGCCTGATCTACGCGAACCCCGCCCTCGTCGGCGCCGAGCAACGGTCGGTGGAGGCACGCGAGCGCCGACGCCGCGCCGAACTGCCGTACGCGCAGGACATGCTGGCCGAGGGAGTGCGCTCGGTGGTCCGCGCGTCCCTTCGACGGGGCGAGGCCTCGGCCTGGCACCTGGCCCGCCGCGTCACCGCCCCCACCCTGCTCGTGTACGGGCGGGACGACGCCCTCGTCCCCTTCCGTACGGCGCCCCGGGCCTACGCGGCCTTCCGCGACGCCCGCCTCCTCACCCTGCCCGGCGTCGGCCACGTCGCCATGCAGGAACGGCCGGCCCCCGTGGCCACGGCGATCCGCGCCCTGATCACCGAGGCGAGCCCGCGCGGCACCGTCACTGCGCCGGGATCGGGCGCACCGGGTGCTTGCTCAGGATCGACACGCGGTTGAAGGCGTTGATGGCGATCGCCACCCAGATGACCGCCGAGATCTGGTCGTCCGTCAGGACCTCGCGGGCGACACCGTAGGCGGCCTCCTGCGCGACGGCGTCCGACGGATCGGTGGTCACCTCCGCCAGGGCGAGCGCGGCCCGCTCCTGCGGCGTGAACAGTTCGGTGTCGCGCCACGCCGGCAGCGTGCCCAGGCGCTGCGCGGTGTCGCCGGCCTGAAGAGCGGCCCTGGTGTGCACATTGAGGCAGTAGGCACACCCGTTGATCTGGGACACCCGCAGATTGACCAGCTCCACCACCCTGCGGTCCAACCCGGCCTCCGCCGCCCCCACCCCGGCCGCCTCGGCAGTCGCCCGCAACGCCCGGTAGGCCTGAGGGCTCTGCTTGTCGATGAACACCCGCCGCCGCACCGGGGCAGCGGTCACATCGGTGGTCACATCACTCACGGGAACTCCTCTGACGGATCAGCAGATCAACGGATCACTCACGGCCGGCATGTCACCACACCATCATAGTTGAAAGTGAAACCACTTTGGAAGGCTACCGTCCTGCGCGGCACCCCGCCACGAGTGGCGTCACCTGAACAGCATCGGCACACCGCGTGCGACTGCCACCGCCACGTACCGCAGCTCACACCCCGAGACGCCCACGAGACCGAGTCGCCCTCGACCCCTCGCGGAAGCCAGTGCTCACGCCCTCGTGGGCGGGCCCGCCACCATGAGCGGACCTGCCTCCCGGCTGACCAGCAGGAACCCTGCCCGCCCCGGAGGTACCTGACCTCCAGGGGCGGCCAGAACGACGACTGTCCGCTCCGACACCGAGCACGACCGGCCCGGTCAGCACCATCAGGCAGTCATCGGACCAGGATCAGGCCACAACTGTAGGCGCGGGCATGGCCGAAGCCATGGGCGAGGGCGGCCGTGAGTGCTTGTGGGTCCGTGACGCTCAGAGTTCCGCGGATCTCGGCCCGGCTGATGAGCAGGCCCCGGTGGGGGCCGTGGCTGGAGACCTTCGGCAGGATGCGGAGGGCCAGCCGTTCTATGTCGGAGTCGACGCCGAGCCGGACCACTCCGTCCGGGGCCACCGCCGGTTCGCCGACCGGCTGCAGGCGGCGGGCGAACCACGCCTTCACGTGTTCCGGGCGGGTGTGCGGCACCCGTACACCCCTTCCACCTCCGCCGCCTCCGGGAGCCGGCGGCCCGGCCGGTCGGCTGCTGACCGGATTGACGACCGTGCGGAAGTCGAGTCGGTCCCCGATGCGGAAGGTGCGGTCCACCACCAGACTGTGCGGCGGTTCGACCAGCGCCGCTCGGGGCAGGCCGCTCCAGTCGCCGGGGACGGCGGACTGTACGACCAGGGAGAGCCGGGCGGTGCTCAGGTCGACGGTCCAGCTGGACAGCACCTTCATCTGGGCGCGGGCGTCCCGGCTTCCGTCGTCGACCCAGCCGCGGAAGCCGCTCATGACGGTCCGGTGCATGTCTTGGGCATCGATCAGCGACTTGGCGGTATATGGGTGCCTGGCGTCCAACGTGATCAGGGTGTGTGTGGCGACGAATCTGGCCGCCTTGTTGGCGGGAACGGGCTCGGTTGTGCGCAGGGCGTTCACGGGATGATGTCCCATTCGGTGGCGTGCGGGGAGATGGTGATGCGGTGCCGGGACTCCCAGCGCTGCCGGTGGACGGGACCGCTCGCGAGGAACCTCTCGGGCTGGTCGCGGACCGGCCCGACGCCCGGCAGCGGGTGCGGGCTCTCGATCCAGGCCCACCGGGTCTGGCTGACGTTCGGCGGCGGCTGCCCGTCGTCGGCTGCCGGGAGCAACGCCCGGGTTTCGAAGACCTCCGACAGAATGCCCGGGGCGATGCCGACGAAGAGGTCACCCGAGGGCGGGCAGGATTTGCGGCCCAGCCAGAGCAGGCGCTCCGGGTGCTCCAGTGCGTGGGCGATCCGTTCGAGGAGTGCGCGGTCGGAGTGCTGGAGGCCGACGAGGAAGGCCGCGTCGGACAGGTACCAGCGCTCGGTGATCATGGCGTGGCGGCTCACCTCACCTGCGACCAGCGCCCCGGAACGGGGGTCCGCCGCGATCCGCTTCGGTGCGCCGTACCAGGATGCCAGCGCGTGGCTGCCGAAGGATGCGGTCGTGCCCTCTCTCTGCTCCCCGAGCGCTTCCAGGGCCGAGGCCCGGCGGTGGTCCGTCACGAGGTCGCGGGGGCGGACGGGATACCTTCCACCCCCGACGGTGTGGTAATCCCGCATGGGCGTTCCGGGGCGGTCGGCGCGAACACCGAAGAGGACGGACCCGAGTTCGTCGAGCGGATCCTCCCGGTCAAGGCCGAAGGCTGCCGCACAGAGGCCGATCACTCCGGACTTGGTGGGCCGGGTGTGGGTGTCGCGCTGGGCGAACCGGCCTTTGATGCCCCAGGACTGCAGCGGCCCGGCCAACCTGATGAGCAGAACGTGCTGCGGTGCATCGGTCGTCGCGGTGGAGCCGGTCCTGGCAGTAGGACCGGTCGTGGCAGGGGCGTCGGTCACGGCGTGAGGTCCTCGATGGAGTCCACGACGTCCACGGCCCCGGTGGGGTCGACCGTCTCCAGGAGGTCCGCGATCTCCGGTGCGTAGGTGAGGACGCGCGCGGACCGCAGGTCGCCGCGGCGCTTGCTGACGAAGAGGTGGTGCCGCATCAGACGGCGGACCGCCGCCTGGCCGGCCGGGCCCTCGCCGCCGCTGCTCTCGGGGTTCTCGTCCACGGGGTTCTGGAAGGCGGCAGCGTAGTTGTACGGGCGCTCGCCCTCGAAGGCGAGCACGAGTGCCGGCAGCGAGCCGGTGGAGGCGGTGGAGTTCTTCTTCGCCTCCGGGACGGCCTCGACGAAGGCGTTGACGAACTCCGCCTCGGCGGCGGTCGCCGCTTCCTCCGCTTCCTCCGTCTCCATTCCGGCCTGCTGGAGGTTGGCGCGAAGCTGTCGGCGATCCAGGACGGCGTGCCGGTAGAAGGTCCCGGAGATCAGCGACTGGTACCCGGTCATGCCCGCGCCCGCGTCGTCCGCCGTGTCGAGGAAGCTGAGGGCGTTGCGCTTACGGTCGAGCTTCGCGTCGTCGGCCGCCGCGTAGAAGTCCTCGATCTGCTCTGCGGCGTGCACGGTGAAGGCATGGCCGGTCTGCACCGCCCCGTCGACATTGGGCGAGTCGGCGATTTCGGCGAGGAAGCGCCCGTAGAGGGCGATGTCCACAGCGTCACGGGGCGCGATGGCGAGCAGAACGGCGTTGCGCGTGCTCTTGGGGAGAGGGGGGAGGCCTGTGGTGCCGGACTCCGTGGCTGCCTGCGCGTCGTCGTTCTCCTGCTCCTCAGCGTTCTTCGCCGCACCACGGCGGGGTTTCTTCGAGGCCTTCTGCTGGCCGGCGAGGTAGCTGTCGCGCCACGGCCGGATCTCGTCGGCGTTCTCGGCGATGTGCCGGGCGATCCTGGTGCCTGCGTCGGCGGGCGCGAAGACCAGCACCTTGGTCAGATTGGCCACCGTCTTCTTGGCCGGGTCGCCGAACTTCAAGCCGCTCGCCTCGATCACCGCGCGCGCCGTGATCAGGGCCTCCTCCTTCTCCCAGCCGTTCCCGGACGACAGTTCGGCCGCCGCGAGGAGTGCCCACTCCCTTGTCCGGGTGCCCATGCTCCGGCCCTTGAGGGCGCCGATGCCGGCATTGGCCCGGTTGCGGGCGTAGACGCGCTCGGCGCGTCGCCGGGCCTGGCTGGTGATCATGTGCCGTTCGAACCCGCCGTACACAAGGGACTTGGGTTGACCGTTCTCGTCCCTGACCGGGAGCACGGCGACGAGCGTCTCCAGGAGGTGGAGCGAGAGGAACGGGCTTCGAGCGTCTGCGGTCACGCGGTCGCGTCCTTATGGTCGGTCGGGATCGTGTACGTGTCGTGCTGGGGCTACTGGTCCGACGTACCGGGCCTGTTGGTCCTGCTCGGCCTCGGCCTACCGGCTCTGCGGCGAACTGCCGGACGGCCGGCTCCGGTGGACCGGGGCATGGAAGTCGACCGACCACTGGTAGGCGATGCGGGCCTTGCGGTCGTTCCAGAGGATCAGGTCCTCGGTGAGCCGGGTCCAGGAGGGCGGGAGCTGGTCACAGGACCGGAGCCGGACGATGGTGTGCTGAAGGTGCCGCCACGGCACCCTCCGGCTGACGACCACCCGGTCCACGAGCCGCTGCGCGCCCGGGTCGCCCGGGCCCCGTCCTACGCTGTCACCGATGCGCGCCGCCGCCGAACCGAGACTCCCGTAGCCGTAGGCGGGCGTCGGACGGCCCTGGTGGTAGAGCGCGAAGAGGAAGGCCATCCGCTCGAACAGGTCGCGGTGGCTCTCGCCGCCGTACCAGCCGGCCCGGATGTGCGCGTTCGTCCGGCCCCTGGCCCGGCGCAGGTTGGCCAGGGTGCCGTACTCGCGGTTGCGCACCAGGGTGGTGAGCCAGGCAACCAGTGCGGCGCTGTCGTGCGGGAAGGCGTCCTCGACGGGGTACCCGTCTCGGGAGCTGTCCTCAGTCATGGGCGGTCTCCCCCCGGAGTTCGGCCGGGGCCTTCGGATGGCTGATGTCGTCCTCGAAACGCTTCAGGGCGTCCGCCCTGGCCTGGAAGCCCCGCTCGTTGGGCGGGAGGGTGTCGAGGCGGTAGACGAGGTGGGTACGGGCCAGGTCGGTGAGGGTCTGCGTGTACTCCAGGAGCAGGGGCGCGACCGGATCTCCCGGGTTGTCGTACCCCTCATCGATCACTGCCTCCAGCAACTGGTCGAAGGGCTTGGCAGCCTCGGGCCAGAACATCCACCGCGCGTCGAACCGGGACATCTGCCGGGCCTCGTCGGCCGGCCGCGCCACCGAGTAGACCTTCTCCGAGGCGAGGATCGCCGCCCGTTTGAGACTCCACGCCAGGTACTCGGCGATGCGCGAGCCCCGCCGGGACGCACGGTAGAGCTGTACCTCCATCGCTGGGGCGTAAGGGAAGTAGCCGTCCGTCCAGGAGACCGGCAGCGTCTTGTTGGAGACGAGACCGACAGCCCACAAGTGGTAGGGCGCGCCCCGGCAATCCCGCTTGTGCGGCAGCGAGCGCAGTCGCGCGTAGAGACCGGGCTGCGCGTCCTTCACCGCGCTGTACAGGGCGTGCGCCTCCTGCCAGAGCGCGCGCGTGGGCGACGGCCACAGGGGCTTGACCTCTCCGCCCGCGGTCCGGCTGAACACGGCGTCCTGCATGTGCTTTTCCGGGTCCAGTTCGAGGACCTCGCCGGCTCCGATCAACACGCGGTCGACGACGATCGTGCCGTCCGCATCGCGCTTCGGTCGCAACAGGACGGAGCGGCCGAGCGCGCTGTGCAGGTCGGCAGGGCTCTCCGGCACCCGCGGGCGGGCCCGCACAGCGAAGTTCCGGCGGCTCACGGAACCACTGGTCCAGGAGGTGTTGAGCCGGCCCGGGTCTCCCTCGGGCGGATAGAGGTTGAGCCGCAACGTCTCGCCGAACGTACGGCCGAGGGGAACGACCCTAATCCGTCCCTGCAACCGCCCGGTGGACAAGTTGGTGACGGTGGGTCCGAGAATCCTGCCGGTGATCCTCGCCCTGCCGTACGTGCCGTACACGTGCTGGGCGAGCATGGCCCGGAACGCGTCAGCCGCCGGCAGCGACTCGCCGTCCTCGAGGTGGTGGTGGTCGAAGAACTGGTTGTAGTCACCGGCCCGCTCGATGACCAACTGCGCGGTCCCCGTGCCGCTCTCGTCGAAAGAGGGGTCCAGAAGGGAGTTCTGGCCGAGGGGCGTCTCGGGGTGGAACAGGTCCCAGTGCTCGTCCGGCTCACCGGCCAGCCACTCGGCTGCGGAGCGGAGGCTGCGTTCGTCACGGATCCACTCCCGCCACTGCTCGGGCGTGCTCGGACAGGTACCGGAAGCGAAGCAGATGGCCATGACGAACTCGATGACGGCAACGGTCTCGCCCGGGGTCGGACAGTCAATCGTCGTCAAACTATCGGCCTGGTCGAGTAGTTCGCACAACGATACAAGAATCCTGGCCCCTTCGGGCGTCACCGCGGGAATGCACGGCTCTCTCCGTGGGTCCCAACTGAGGCGCTGCTCGGCCAGGGCCCGAGGGTGCGTTCGCGGCAATGCCCTGCCCATCACTTCGTATGATCGCGCCTGTCCGACAAGGGAGTTGGAACTCCTATGCCGAAGCCGACGCTAGCACCCGCGATTGGATCGTGTAGCTCGATCGACCAGATTGCCCCGCCATCCTGGTCCAGGGTGGCGGGGCACCGGCCAGCCCCACACACGCGGGGAAAGCGACCCAGCAAACACTCGCTGCCGTCGACGGTTCATTCCCGCTGCACTGCGGGAGCGTCTCTGCCGTGATGCCGACAGGACTCCATCACATCAACGGCCACGAGCAAGGAACAGAAGGCGCGCCGTAGACTGAAGCGCCGCCGATTCGTTCGGCCGCCCGGCCAGCTTGATGAACGAAGGTCGCAACACCCCGTTCCGGGTCCCGCCCCGCTCGAACGGGGCGGGACCCGACAGCCCGGCTGGAGGGGTCGTTCTCGGAGCCTAAGCTGCTTCGAGAACGGCCCGGAGGTACTCCACCAACTGGACTGTCAGTGCGGCTGCGACCGATGCGAGCCAGATGAGCACCAACTCACTGCCGTTCCGCCTGAACCAGGCACGTAGTCCCACAGACATCTCATGTCCTTTCATCTTGGCGATGTCGGCCCCGACGGTCGGGGCCGACATCGTCGAGACGGTGGCGCCACGCCTCGCACATGGGCAATGTTCCCAGAGCACGGCAGCGCCGGAGCGCAACCGCGCCCTTCTGCGTGTCGCGTCGCCAGCAGAGCTGGCTGCTGTCGAGTTGCCTGGCCAAACTCGACGGCAGCCAGCTCTGCTGGCGAGTTGCCCGCCCACCGCAGTCGGCACCTCGCCGGGACGTAGCGCGCGGCGGGCGCCCGCCGCGCGCTAC